>JAQBHE010000022.1:0-12698 GCA_032128015.1 Holophagae bacterium | reverse complement strand
GGACCGTGCTCGGCGATCTCCCGAAGATACGGAAAGGTGACGTTGTTGAGCGCGAAGGTCGAGGTGCGCGGCACCGCTCCCGGCATGTTGGCGACGCAGTAGTGGACGACACCGTCGACCACGAAAACCGGATCCGAGTGGGTGGTCGGCCGGGTGGTCTCGACGCAGCCTCCTTGGTCGACCGCAACGTCGACGATGACCGAGCCATCCTTCATGGTGCCCAGCATCTCTCGGGTGATCAGGCGCGGCGCGGAGCGCCCGGGAATCAGCACCGCTCCGATTACCAAGTCGGCGCGGCGGAGGGCCGCCAGGACGTTGTGATAGTTGCTCGCCAGGGTGGTCACAGCGCCACTGAACTGGTCATCAATCGCGCGCAGACGATCGACATTGGTGTCCATCACGGTCACCCGCGCTCCGAGGCCCAGCGCCACCCGTGCCGAGTTCACGCCGACGATGCCGCCACCCAGGATCACGACATCGCCGGGAGGCACTCCCGGCACCCCGGCTAGCAGCGTGCCGCGACCCCCGAACGTGCGCTGGAGGTAGAACGCGCCGAGCAGCGCTGCCATCCGCCCCGCAACCTCCGACATCGGGGACAACAGAGGCAACCGGCCGTTGCGGTCGACCACCGTCTCGTAAGCGATGCCAGTGACCTGACGGTCGAGCAACAACTGGGTCAGCTGCGGCAGCGGCGCCAGGTGCAGGTAGGTGAACAGCGCCAAGCCGGTGCGCATCAGCTCGCACTCGGCGGGCAGCGGCTCTTTGACCTTGACCACCAGGTCGGCCCCGCCCCAAATCTCGGCGGCCGCCTGGGTGACGCGACCACCGGCTTGGCGATACTCATCGTCGGTGATGCCGCTGCCAACGCCGGCGTCGCACTCGATGACCACTTCGTGACCCGCCTGGGTCAGTGAGAGGACGCCGGCCGGAATCATCCCGACTCGGTACTCGTGATCTTTGATCTCCCTGGGCACCCCGATCTTCATCTTCGTCTCTTACTCCGCTGGTGGAACCGATTCGCCCTCAGCGGCAAGACCGGCCCACGGACACCGGTCAAGGGAACAGAACTCGAAGGGGTGGCGGTCAAGGAAAAAGCGTGCGGCCTTCGGTGGCGGGCGGTGCCGTGATTGTCTCGGCTCGCGGCCTCTCCACGGTTCCCGGCTTCGCCGCCGCTTCCGGCTTCGCCGCCGCTTCCGGCTTCGCCGACGCTTCCGGCTTCGCCGCCGCTTCCGGCTTCGCCGACGCTTCCTGAGAGCCCAAGGGGTTCATCTCGATCCGGCCCTTGCAGAATCCGCCTTCGGCGATCGCGACGCGCGGAGCGGTGACGTCGCCCTCGAGTGACCCAGTGGGCAGAAGCTCCACCCGGTCCTCGGCCTGGACGTTGCCGGTGATCCGCCCGGCGATTCGCACCGATCGGGCGCTGACGTCACCCAGGACTTCGCCGCCGGTGCCGACCACCAGCTGGCTGTCGAGCCGGATCTCGCCTTCGACCATGCCCTCCACGAGCACCTCGCTGGTGCCCGAGAGCCGGCCGCTGATCTTGGTTCCGGAGGCGACCAGGGTGGTGCGCCCAGGGTTCGGGGATGGTGTGGGAGGTGTCATGGCGTTCGACAATCGGCAGAATGGACGGCTACGAGATCGAGACCCATGGAGCTTCGAGCGGCGTTCACGGAATGTCGCCGAGGTTGCTGGAGCGGGCAACGGGACTCGAACCCGCGACATCCAGCTTGGGAAGCTGGCACTCTACCAACTGAGTTATGCCCGCGCTCCCCGCGCAAGGTATCCCAGCCCTTTTCGACCGTCAAGCCGAGACCACAGCCGACACCACCGGAGGTACCCGACAGCCATGTCGACAACCTCGCTCATGTCGCGAGTTTCGCCGCCTGTCGGTGTCCGGATTGGTCGCCAGGAACACGGGACGCTATACTGCCTGCGATGCCTCAGCGCGATCCCAGGTCGCCGGGTGACGAAGCGAGCCCGTTGTACTTCTTCCCGGAAGACCGGGTGACCGAACAGCGGCTTCGCGAGATTCTCCGCGACGGTACCCGCAGCGAACGCTGCTGGGCGATCTCCCACCTGCTCCGTTTCGCCCAGTGGGACGACATCTGGCTGTACGTCAGCCGCGACGAGGTCAGGGACCTCTTCCTCGAGATCGAGCTTCCCGAGAACCTGCGCGCCGCCTGGGGCCGAATGCTCAAGGTCGAGGCCTCGGTCGGTTAGCGGCCGCCCGGGATTCTCGTACCGCCGGCGTTCTTGTCCAGCTGGCGTTCGCGTCCAGCCCGGCCCAGTCCTTCTACAGCTCGGCCGAGCTCTCGAGCACAGGCGCCAGGGGCCGCTCTCAATCGTGACAGTCCGCGACGGTCAGCGGTCCCCCATGACCAGCCCGCCGAGCCCGCCGAGGACCGATCCCTCGCCTTTGCGCTTGCCGCCGGTCTGTGGCGCCGCGGCGTAGATGCGGCTGGCGAGCCGGCTGAACGGCAGCGACTGGATCCACACCACTCCCGGACCCGTCATCGTGGCAAAGAACAGGCCTTCGCCTCCGAACAACGCGGTCTTGATACCGGGCACCATTTGGATGTCGTAGTCGACGGTACTCTCGAAGGCAACCAGGCAGCCGGTGTCGAGACGCATCACCTCGCCGGCTCGCAGCTCGCGTCTGACCACGGTACCGCCGGCGTGGACGAATGCAAGACCGTCGCCTTCGAGCTTCTCGAGGATGAAGCCCTCGCCGCCGAACAGCCCCGCGCCGAGCTTGCGCTGGAAAGCGATGCCGACCGCCACACCTTTGGCGGCGCACAGGAAGGCGTCCTTCTGGCACAGCACCGTTCCGCCATGCTTCGGCAGATCGAGGGGAATGATCGACCCGGGGTAAGGCGAGGCGAACGCGACTTTCTGGCGGACTCCTGCATTGTTTCCGAATACGGTCATGAACAGGGACTCGCCGGTGAGCACTCGTTTCCCCGCCGACAACAGCTTGCCCATGAATCCGCTGCCATCGCTTTGCGCCGAGCCGTCGCCGAAGATCGTCTTCATCTCGATGCCGGGATCCATGAACATGAACGAGCCAGCCTCGGCGACGCACGCTTCGGACGGGTCGAGGGTGATCTCGACGAACTGCATCTCTTCCCCGAAGATCTCGTAGTCGATCTCGTGGGCCACCCGGGCGGCCGCCGGGACGGCGGCTTGGGCCGTCGAAGCGACGGCCGGGATAGCGGCTACCGAAGCGGCGGTGGCGACCGGGGCGGCGAAAGCGCCACGGAAGGTCGGTTCTTCGGTGATCGGCGCCCAGTTCTCCATCCCCTGAGTGAATACGTGCACAGTGGAGTCGATCTCGCGCGCGTGGATCTTGCGCAGGACTTCGGCCGCCGGCCAGGGACCTTGCTGCTGACCGCGAACCGCCACGTACCACTGCTTGTCGTCGGACATTCCTGGGCTCCTACTGGGTTGTCGAGTACGGAGTTGTCGAGTGCTGAGTTGTCGAGTGCCGGGCTTGGCGAACTGGGGTCTCGGGCCGCTGACAGCGACGGTGTGGGCCAACCGTGCAGCTGTCAGTGTAACCAGGGCCGATCGGTCAGGCAAACGAAGCGCCGCGGCCGAAACAAGGATCGATCAAGGTTCGAAGCGAACTTCGAAGATCCGGTCCCAGTACTTGCCGGTGAGCAAGAAGGTCCCGGTCGAGCGCCGGTAGGCGATGCCGTTGAGGACCTCGGCTCGAGGCTCACCGAGGCGAGTGTGGAGCTCGCGGGCGTCGATCACCGCGGTGACCTGACCGGTCGCGGGATCGATCTCGACCAGCTGGTCGGTCTGGTAGACGTTGGCGTAGATCGAGCCCTCAGCCCACTCGAGCTCGTTCAATCGATCCTGGGGGGCGCCGTCCTTGGTGACCGCGAGCCGGCGTTCGACGGTCAGGGTGTCGGGATCGCGGAAACTGAGAAGATGGCTGCCGTCGCTCGAGATCAGCTGGTGTCCGTCGGACGTGAGTCCCCAGCCCTCACCCGCGAACGGCAGGCGGTCGAGCAACGCGAGGTCGCGTGGGCGGTAAGTGAGCGCGACTCCCTCCTTCCACGTCAGCTGGACCAGGTGATCTCCGACCAGCGCCAATCCTTCGCCGAAGAGGTCGTCGTCGAGCCGGGCGTCACGCTCGGCAACGACGCTCCCCAGCGCAAATCGGCTGACTCCCGACTCGCCATAGGTGCCGCGGCTCTCGAACAGCACGTCGCCCTCCGTCCACAGCAGCCCCTGGGTGTAGGCCGTGGCGTCGTGATCCCAGGTGGCGACCACCCGCGCGACCAGCCGTTTTGGGCTCGCCGAGTGCCGCGGGACGTGGCTGACCGATTTGCCAGCCGGCGGAGCGACCTCCTCGGAGGCGCGCTCCGAGCAGCCGATCGACGGTCCAGCGCTCGCGATCACGAGCGTGACCGCCCACAGTGCGAACCTGGGTCCCGCGATTCGACGCACCTCAGAAGTGTATTCTCAATAGTAACGTCGGCCGGGGTTTGCTAATCTTCCCCGAATGCCCATAGCCGATTCACGCCGTTGGCCCCGCGCCGCGTCTGAGCCCTCCGAAACGCAGCCGTCGGGAACGCTGCTGCCCGCAGCGCCTCCGCGACGGGTGTTGGTGGTCGACGATGATCCGATCGTTCGCGAGCTCCTCCGCCGCTTTCTGGTTGGCCGCGGCTGCGAGATCTTCGAGGCGACAGACAGCGAACAGGCGATCGCGGTCCTGGGCGCAACCGAGATCGACGTGGTGCTGGTCGATCTGGTGCTGCACGGTAGCAGCGGCCTCGACCTGGTCAAGAAGGTTCGAGCGGATTTCGGCGCGCTTCCGATCGTCATCATCACCGGCTATCCGAGCCTCGAAGCCGCAGTCGAGGCGATGCGCTCCGGTGCCAGCGACTTTGTGATCAAGCCGGTCGATGGCCCGACCCTCGAGCTGCGGATCGAGAAGGCGATGGAGCTGGAGTCGACCCGGCGCCAAGCGAACACCGACGGCCTGACCGGCCTCTACAACCACCGCTACTTTCAGCAACGGCTCGGCGCCGAGGTCGATCGTTGCCGGCGCTACGGCAAGGCGTTGTCTCTGGCGCTCTTCGACCTCGATCATTTCAAGATGTTCAACGATCGTTTCGGCCACCTTCGCGGCGACGAGGCCATGATCGACGTGGCGCGGGTGTTGCGCCGGCACTCTCGGACTTCCGATGTCGTGGCCCGCTACGGCGGCGAGGAGTTCGCGGCCATCCTCCCGGAGTCGGGGGCCCCGGAGGCCGAGATCTTCGCCGAGCGGGTGCGCCGGCAGATCGCGGAGCGAGCGCTCGTCGGCGCCGAAGGCGAACAGCTCGGGTCGCTGACGATCAGTTGCGGGATTGCCTCGCTGGTCGCGGGTGAGAGCCCCCGCGATCTGGTCGAGCGCACGGACGTCGCGCTCTATCGCGCCAAGGAAGCTGGCCGCAATCGGGTGATGATCGCGGAGCAACCGCCCCCAGCGCGCGGCTAGCCCTTCCCGGCCGGCGCCGTTCTCTGGGCGTCGACCGTGGCCTCTCGGGACTCCGGCAGGAACAGGGCGACTTCGAGGCCACCGTCTTCGCGGTTGACAGCGCTGATCGTGCCCCCATGCTCCTCGACGATCCCGCGGGTGATCGCCAGCCCCAGGCCGGTGCCCGAGGTCGAGGTCGAGAAGTTGGGCTCGAAGATCCGATGGAGATTCTCCGCCGCGACGCCGCGGCCGCGGTCGCGAACCACGATCGAGACCCAGGGCTCGACGAGCTCCACGCTCACCGCGACCGACCCGCCGTCGGTGCTGGCGTGGATCGCGTTCTCCACTAGGTTGCGGACCGCGCGTCCGATCAGGCGTTCGTCGAAGTTGGTTTGCAGGATCGGTTGGGAGCTGGTGAATCGAATCTCGATGTCGGCCGGCGGCGCCGCACGGTAGCCATCGACGACGCGACGAACCACCGCCACCAAGTCGCCGGGGGCGAAGCGGGCACGCGGGATCTGGCTGAATGCCGAGAACTCGGCAGCGGTGTTCCGCAGCTCGACCACTTGCTCGAGGATGTTGTCGACGCAGCGTTCGAACACTTCTGCCAGCCGCTCCGGCGCCTGCTGGTAGACGCGGCGGAGGTGCTCGGCGGACAGCCGAATCGGGGTCAGGGGATTCTTGATCTCGTGGGCGATCATCCGCGCCATCTCCGCCCACGCCTGCAGCCGTTGGGCGCGGAGCACTTCCGTGACGTCCTCGGCGACCACCAGGGCAGCTGGGTCGCCGGCGCCGGCAACCGGCACCCACACCAACGTCCACTCTTGTTCCGCACCCCCAGCACCGCGGATCCGCACGGTCCTCCGGGTCAGCTGCGGCGATTGCAACCGCACCAGTTCGTCGAGGGTCGCGCTCAGCGGATCGCCGGTGCGTCCCGCCAGCGGCTCTCCGACCTCGACGGCCAACAGCTCGCGAGCAAGCCGGTTGCACATCTGTACCCGAGCGTCGGCACCCACCGAGACCACTGCCGAGTTGATGTTGGCAACGACCCCCTCGACCACCTGCTTTTCACGGATCAAGCGCTCGCGGCCCTCGGCGACTCGGGCCGCCATGTCGTCGATGGCTTCGGCGAGCGCCGACAGCTCGGGTTCCTTGGGTTCGAGTCCGAGCCTGGTCGCCCCGCGAGCGATGCGATCGGTACCGGCGACCAACTGTTGCAGCGGGGTGGCAAAGCTGGTCGCCAAGCGCGCCGCCACTCGGAGCAGAAACAGCACCAGCAACGAAGTCACGATCAACGCCTGGTAGCCGAGGCCGCGCAGCTGTTTCGCGGCTTCCTCTTGCTGCGCCAGCAACGGCACCGACAGGAACAAGCCGCTGGCTCCGGTCTCGCCAGGCAACGCCACCGGACCGTAGAGCTCCAAGTAACTGGCACCGTCGATGGTCCGATTGACTCGTGCCGCCAGGTTCTGGCCGGCGAGTCCGACGCGGTAGTACGCATCTCCCGGGATGCGCTTGGGCAACAACCCGGTGTCGAACAACTCGGGCTTGCTGGAGGCGTAGACCTTGCCTCCCCAGTAGAGGTTGACCTCGTGGGAAACCACCCGCGACAGCCAGCTCATCAGCTCGTCATCGAACTCGGCCTCGATCGAGAATCCAGGGTCGAGCGCCGACATGTAGTCCTCGATGATCCGCGCCGCCGAGACCAACGCCGCCTCGCCGTTCGCTCGCTGCTCCTCGCCGAGCTGCTCGCCGATAGCGCGGAACAGGAACAGGTTCAGCAACCCGATCGGGAGCAGCAGCAGCAAGGTGAACACCACGACCAGTTTGCGCGAGTACGAGCTCAGAAACCGCGCCAGGCGGGTGCGCAACGAATCGCTCCACAGCACCCACGGCAGCGAGATCAGCACCAGCGTCAACACTCCGAGGATCAGCGACACGGCGTGCAAGCCGGCGCCCGCCAGCGCTTCGAGTGGCGAGCCAGCCGGAATGGGGATCGCGATGCTGCCGTCGTCGGAGGCAACCTCCCTGAGTCTGCCGGGATCGCGAGCCCCGGGCCCTCCGCGCAACAGCTCGCGAGCGAGGCCTGCACTGCCCCGTCCCGACGCCGACTCTCCGCCCTGGGCCGCCGGGGGCTGCCACCAGTAGCGCGCCTCCCCCCAATGCTGACCGCCGGCGAGTAGCGGCGCGCGCCCCGCGCTCGGTCGCGGACCGGACAGCGATCGCCCGCCGGGCCAGCGCTGATCGTGGCTTGCGAGCTCCCCGTCGTCGTCGATCGGGAGACCGAAGGAGAACCTCGACACAACCCCTCGGTCTGGCCGTACCCAGACCGCAGAAGATCGCCCCTGAGGAAGGGCCGAAGCGTTCCACAACGCGAGCGCTAGATCACCGCGCTCGTCGAGCCGGTCGGGATCGCCGAGCGCCAGCTCGTCGAGATCGATCGATCCCAGCCGATCGTGGATCTGGTCGCCAAGGGTCGTCGGATCGCTGGTGAGCGCGTGACGTGTCCCGGCGCGTCGAGACTCAGGAGACCGAAACTCAGAAGCCTGGACCAACGCCCAGATCGTCGCCGCGAGCGCCGCGCCAGCGACCACCGCGGAGGCGTAGCCGGCGAGCCCGCGACGGCCGCCCCCCCACCAGCCGAAGCACCCTGCGGCCGCCGCTGCGAGCGCCCAGCCCATGGCTGGGGAAGCCGCCCAGCCCAAGGCTGGGGAAGCCGCCCAGCCAGGCGCCGCTGTCCCGGTCAGCACGACCGCGAGCGCGGCGCCCAGGAGGCCGAGCCAGTACCAGCGCTCGCGAAGTCGGTCGCCCGTGCGGCCACCGACCAGGCCGCCGGTGACGAAGGCGAAGGCGGCGATCCGCACCATCCAGCCAGTGGCGCCGAACAACGAGGGTTCCGTGAGCTCGAGCGGTCCCAAGAACCGCTGAGCGAGGATCGCTGACACCGCAGCTGCCAAGGCGCCGCTACCGGCGATCGCGAGCCGCCAGACCGGCGAGTCGACGGTTGGCGTGGAGATCGCGCTCCGGGTGGCAGCGGCCAGCGCCAAGCCGGCGGCGATGAGCAGTGCCAGGGCCCACGGGTCGCTTCCCAGACCGTGTCCGAGTCCCGCGATCGCAACCACGACGAAGGGCACCAGGTCGGCGATCGCGCGCCGGGTCGAGGTCTGCTCGAGCGCTGCGATCCCGCGGGCGATGCCGGAGCCGAGAGTTCCGCTGGCGAGGACCAGCCAGAGGCCAAACCGCAACCAGCCCGGCGGTCGCGCCGACGGCTGCCCACGACGGATCCGGAGCGTCGGCCCGCCGTCGACTTCGAGATCGAGCCACGCCGGCGACGGCTCACTGCCAGCGGCCACCGTCCACGCCGGCAAGCCGGCGGCCGCATCGAAGGTAACGCCGCCGAAAGGCAGTTCGGCGGTCGAGTAGCTCCGCCCCGCCACCAGCCGCCACGACCGACGACCCGGTTCCAGAGGCTCGACGGTGTACAGCGTGACCGCGGTGAAGCCGGCGATCGCCGCCACTCCTTCACCGATGATCGTCGAATCTCGGAGCTCGTGGCGCAGTCCCTCGCCCACCCATGCCGCCGCTTTGCCGTCGCGGTCGATCAGCAGCAGGGTCAGCGGCAAGCGCCGGCCGGAGGTTGGCAGGTGCGCCTCGAGCTGACGAAACGCCGTCAAGGTCCCTTCGGGACCTTCGTCCGGAATCGTGATCGTGCCGGCGATCTTCCTCGCCACGACGCGCAGATCGTCGAGCGCGGCGGAGTAGTCGCGAGCGACCGCGGCGGCTGCGCGTTCGGTGGTGCCGAGCCGCAGGTCGGTGATCCCGGCGGATGTGCACAGCCCAATCGTGACCAGCAAGCCCGTCAGCAGCGGCCAAGCGACCCGCGGCCGGCTGGTTCGTGCCCGCCGCGCCCACAGCAGGGCGAGCAGCCCCAACATCCCGGCAGCGGCCAGCGGCGGCAGCAGGGCGAGAATGAGCGCCGCCAGGACCGCGTAGGCGAGATCGGCCGCAAGCGGCAGGTCGGCCGCAAGCCCCGGGGAACCGGAGCTGCCGTTCGCCGCTTCCCGCTGCGGATCCGGCTGGTCCGAGTCGGAGGGCGGAGGACGGACGTCAGCAGCCATGTCGCCGCAGGTCAGGGAGACGCCGGTCGCCCGTGCTCGACCACGAAATCGATCCGCGCCCGGAGCTCCGCGACCACTTGCTCGGCGTCGAGCGCGGTGGTGTCGATGTGCTGGTAGCGATCGTCGCAGCGCAGCGGCGAATCGCTCCGCTCGGTGTCCTGGCGGTCGCGGGCGGCGAGCTCGGCGCTCACTTCATCGACGCTGGTCGTCGCACCGGCTTCGCGTAGCTGCACGAAGCGGCGCCGGGCTCGCTCGGTCGGCGCCGCGTCGAGGAAGAACCTGTGGGGAGTTCCCGGAAACACCACGGTGGCGATGTCTCGTCCCTCGACCACCCCTCCGAAACGCTCGCCGAAGCTCCTCTGAATCCGCACCAGCCGCTGGCGGACCGCGGGCTGGCGGGCAATCCGCGAAGTGACCATGGCGACTTCGGGCGAGCGGATCGCCTCGGCAACCGGCTCGCCGTTGAGCAGCAGTTCGACTCCCTTGCGGGGGTCGAACCGGAGCTCGAGATCGAGCGCGCCGAGCAGCCGCTCGACCGCGACCGCATCGTCGGGATCGATGCCGGCGCGCACCGCCTCGAGACCGACGCAGCGGTACATCGCCCCGGTGTCGAGAAAAGGGATTTCGAGCTCGCGGGCGAGGGTCCGCGCCACACTGCTCTTGCCGACTCCGGACGGGCCGTCGATGGCGACTACGATCACCGCCGGGCGACCGTCGCTGGCGCGCCCAGGGTCACCGATCGGCATCGCGGGGCGCCAGCCGACGCGGTCGACGGAGGGTGCGACGTCGGGAAGCGGAGCCCGAGCGCCGGAGCGACTCCAGCTCTTCGTCGCGCAGCGGACGGAGCTTGCCGATCCCGAGTTTGGAATCCTGCACGCCGTCGATCGCGGTGCGCCGCAGCTTCTGCACCGGGTGGCCGAGGCGCTGGAACATCTCGCGGATCTGGCGCGATCGTCCTTCCCCCAGCTCGACGCGCCACCGACTGCTGGCCAGCGGTTGGCCCTTGCGTGCGGCGCTAGGCAGGCGCCGGATCTTGCAGGGCGCGGTGCGACGGCCCGCGAGGAAGATCCCGGACTCCAGACTTTGGATCGCCTCGGGTAGGGGCACGCCGCGGACCTTGGCCTCGTACACCTTGATACAGCCGTGGCGGGGATGGCTCACCCGCTGGGCGAGCTCGCCATCGTTGGTCAACAACAGCAGGCCTTCGGTGTCGTAGTCCAGGCGACCAATCGGAAACAACCCGCTGCGCAGCGCCCCCGGAACCAGGTCGATCACGGTAGGCCGCCCCTGGGGATCAGAGAGGGTGGTGACCGTGCCTCGCGGCTTGTTCAGCAAGAAGTAGTGCTTCTCGACCGAGCCGTGGATCCGGCGGCCGTCGAGCTTGACCGCGTCGCCCTCGCTCACCCGTTGCCCCAGCTCGGCGACCGCGCCGTTGATGGTCACTCGGCCCTCGCGGATCAGGTCCTCGGCTTTGCGCCGCGATCCGATTCCGGCGTGGGCCAGGAACTTCTGCAGACGCAGGCCCCGCTCCGGGGCCCGTACGCCGCGCTCCGCGGTGCGTTCACCGCGCTTCGCGGTGCGTTCACTGCGCTTCGCGGTGGCGCTGGCCGCCTGGGCGCTGCGGTCGCGACGAGGGCTCACGAGAGGAGCTCCGGCGGCGTGGCCGTGCCCGGGGGTAGATCGAGACTTGGCTCGTCCGGCGGCGTTGCGACGTCATCTGCGATGTCATCGGAGATGTTGCGTGAAGTGTCGTCTGAGCTGTCGTCCGTTTCCTGGTCGCGCTCGACGTCGTCGAGCAGCGCTAGCTGGCGCTGGAGTCCTTCCTCACGGTCTTCCGAAACCTCGCCGTCGCCGGCCGGAAACTCGCCCTCGGAGAGCAGACTGTCCTCGAACTCCTCGAGCGGCGGCAGGTCTTCGATCCGGCGCAAGCCGAAGTGGAGGAGAAACTCGCGGGTCGTCGAGTACACGAACGGCCGGCCGACGACGTCCTTGCGTCCCGAGATCCGAATCAGCCGGCGCTCGAGGAGGGTGTGGAGAACTCCCGCGGAGTTCTTGTCGCGCAGCTCGTGGATCTCGGGACCGGTGATCGGCTGGCGATACGCGACGATCGCCAGGGTCTCGAGGGCAGCCATCGACAGACGGTTCGTCCCGCTGAGATCGAAGAAGCGCTTCAAGTAGCCGTGGAGCTCGGGCCTGGTCACCAGCCGGAGGCCGCCTCCCACCTCGTCGAGCATCACTCCTTTGGACGGAGCATCGCCGCCCGGGCGGTAGCGGTCGAGCACCCGTTCCAGCGCCCGCGCCGCGGCTTCGCGCTCGCGCTCGGTGAACACTCCGAGCATCCGTTCGGAGGACACCGGCTCCGAGGTCACGAACAGGATCGCTTCGAGCACGGCCTCCATGTCTTGGGGATCGGTCATGCGCCGATCGCCTCGAGCTCTTCGGCAACCAGTTCGCGGTCGGTGCGGAACAGCAGGAGCCCGCCGTCTGCGGTCTGGTGCAGCCGAATCAGCTGCAACCGGCACATCTCGAGGAGCGCTAAGAAGGCCGCGATCGCCTCGGCTCGACACGACAGCGCGAGCAGGTCGTCGATCAGGTCGAGCGCCCTGCCGGGGATGAGACGTTCGAGCAAACGCACGATCTGGTCGCGCACCGAGAACGCTTCGGCGCGGACGACCAGCGGATCGGGATGGGCCCGCTGGTGGCTGTCGAGCACCTTGCGGAAGACCTGGAGCAGATCGAACAACGACAGGTCGCCGAGGTCGATCTCGCTGGTGTCCGAGTCCACCGCCTCGAGCTTCTGCCATTCGCGGGTGAGGATCCCCGAGCGCATGCTCGAGACCTCGGCCATGGCTTCGGCGGCCTCTCGGAGCCGCTGGTACTCGAGCAGCCGAGCCACCAGTTCGTGGCGAGGATCGACGGCTGGTTCCTCGCCGGGGGCCACCATCGGCTGCGGCAACAGCATCTTCGATTTCAGCTGGATCAGCATCGCCGCTTCGTAGATGAACTCGCCCGCGATATCGAGGTCGAGGTGCTCCATCAGCTCGAGATAATCGTGGTACTGGTCGCAGATCAGCGCTACCGGGATGTCGTGGACATCGACCTCGTTGATC
>JAQBHE010000021.1:0-10633 GCA_032128015.1 Holophagae bacterium | reverse complement strand
CTCGAGTAACCACAATCCCAGCGATCGCGGTGGGTGCGATCGAAGCCCCTCGCGGGCGGTTTGGCTATCATGGGCCGTTCGTAGCGGGCAGTTGACCGGGATGACTTGGGCGGGCAGCCCGTCGCGCGGAGGAAGATGGCGTCATGGAGAGTGCCGAGCAACTGACGACCGGGGTCGCCGTCGACTCGCGCCGATCGTTGCCGCGAGCGGGGCGGGTATTCGTCGACCTCCTCGACCGCCATCTCGCCGACGCCAGTGTGCGCTTCGTGCTCGGTGATGACGAGGATGATGGCGAGATCGTCGCCGGCGCTCGCGGCCCCGACGGCGGCGCGCTTCCGGACGCGGTGACCCTGCGGATTCACCGCGATCGTTTCTTTGCCCGCGCGATCACCCAGGGAAATCTGGGGATGGGCGAGGCCTACATGGACGGCGACTTCACGGTCGTCGGGCCGGTGCCCTTGCACCGCCTGGTGGCCGACCTGTTGCGCAACCGCCTCGACCAGAAGCTCCGCGGCGACGCCCGCGGTCTGGTCGACATCTTCCTGCTCCAGATCGCCAACCTGGTGCGCCGCCGCCAGTGGGCGCACGTCCAGCGTCACTACGACGTTGGTCCCGAGTTCTTCGAGCTGTTCCTCGGCTCGACGATGACCTACTCCTGCGGCTACGCCAAGAGCCCCGATGACGACCTCGAGTCGCTCCAGCAGAACAAACTGCGGCGCATCTGCGACAAGCTCGAGCTCAAAGCAGGAGAGCGCCTGCTGGACATCGGCTGCGGCTACGGCGGGCTGCTGTCCTTCGCGGCCACCCACTACGGGGTCCACGGCGTCGGCATCACCAACAGCCGTGACCACTGCCAGGAGGGGACTCGGCGAGTGGCGGCCGCAGGGCTCAGCGATCGCGTGTCGCTCGAGCTCCGCGACCACCGGTCGATTGCCGGTCGCTTCGACAAAGTGGTGAGCGTGGGCATGCTCGAGCACCTGCCCCAGCGCGAGTACCGCCGCTACTTCGATCGCATTGCCGAGGTCCTGGAACCACGAGGTCTGGGCCTGGTGCACGCCATCGGTTCGTGCTCCCCGCGTCTCGAGCACGATCGGTTCATCCAGAAGTACATCTTCCCGGGCTCGGGTCAGATGCTATTGTCCAAGGTGGCCTGCGAACTTGAGCGCCACCGAATGTTGATCCGCGACGTCGAGAACATCGTCCGCCACTACGGCTACACCGTGCTGCGCTGGCTCGAGGGGCTGACGGCAAACGCCGACCGCCTCGACCCCCAGAAGTACGACCAGCGTTTTCGGCGCATGTTCGAGTACTTCTTCCATTGTGGCATCGGTGGGGCGTTCGCGGGCGACGGCGCGGTCTACCAGGTGCTGTTCGCGCGCGACTACTCGACGGCGATGCCGCTGCAGCGGGTGTGAACTGAGGCAGAAATTTGAGAGGCCACGCTCAGAGGCCGGCGACGTTGCCGACCCAGGGTAGGCCGAAGGCAAGGGAGTGAAGGAATGAGCAACAGCAGCCTGTCAGCGTTGTACCAGGAATTCTCGGCGCGTGGTTGGACGAAGAAGTGCACCGGCCGAATCTTCGGCGAACTGGCGTTTCATTTCGTCCTGATGATCACCAGCATCGCGGTGTTCATCGCGGTCGACAACCTGTTGGTCCGGCTGGTTGCGCTGTACTTCGTGGCCCTGGGCTCGTTCGGGATGGCCACCAACGCCCACAGCGGCTCCCATTTCGCGGCCAGCCCGCGCAACAAGATCAATTGGCTGCTCACCTTCATCGGTTATCCACTCAACGTCATGATCTCGGGGACCTTCTGGCGCCACAAGCACGTCGTGGTCCACCACCCGACGCCGAACGTCGCCGGTCTCGATGACGACATCGACCTGCTGCCGTTCTTCGCGCTCAACCAGAAGGACTACACCGACGCCGGCAGGCTGCGTCGCACCTGGTACCGGTACCAATGGATCCTGGTGCCGTTGGTGATCGCGCTCAACGGTTTCAATCTCGCCTATGCGAGCTGGAAGTTCCTGATCGGCCGGCTGCTCGATCGCGAGCAGCGCACCGTCCTCCACTGGATCGACCTGGGGGCGATGACCCTTCACCTGGTGCTGTGGGTCGGCCTGCCGATGCTGTTCTTCACGCCCGCCCAGGCGGTCGGGTTCTGGGCGATTCGCGGCGTGATGATGGGCTACACCATCTTCTTCGTCTTTGCCCCCGCGCACTTCCCGGGTGAGGCTCTGTTCCTCGACCCGGAGAACAAAGACCGTCGCGAGTACTTGCGCAATCGCGACTGGTGCCTGCTCCAGTGCGCCACCACCACCAACCTCAAGACGACGCCTTTCGGCAATCTCTTCTGCTCGGGCACCGACTATCAGATCGAGCACCACCTCTTCCCCGGCATCCCCCATCCCTACCTGCCGAAGATGGCGCCGTACGTGAAGGCATGGTGCGCCGAGCACGGCTATCCGTATCGGACTCTGGGCTTCGTCGAGGGGTTCTGGAAGTCGTGGATGGCGTTTCGGAACTTGAAGCCGTTGGCGGTTGGCGCCGAAGGCGCGCGCTTGGCGGTCGCGGGCGCCGACGGCGAGATGATCACCGAGCGCGAGCTCGCTCAGTACCAGCTTCTGTAGCCGGCCATACTGGTCCGAACGCAGCCCTCTCCGAGGGTAGCGGCCGACCTTGGGCGGCCGACGAACGAGCAACAACGCCGTCCATCCACGGCGCCCGAACGAGGCCGGCACCGGACCGACGTCTCGGATGAGTCGACGAGGCGATTCCTACGGCGCAGGATCCTCGACGCGGCTCTCGCGCTCGAGGTAAGCCTCGACGAGCGGCTTGGCATAGCGATACCCGAGATCGACGAGCTCGTCGATGCGCTCCCAACCAAACATGCTGAAGCCCTCGATCGGCGGGTGGAGGTAGAGATCGGCGAGACGCTTCATGTCGGCGAGCTGACGGATACTGGCGAGCGCAGTCACTCGGCCGAGCAGCTCGAAGATCGAAGGCATGCGCGGCGGGCGCCCGAACGGGCTGAGGCGACTGAGCCCCAATGCCCAGCCTGAGGGCGGCTCGCCGATCTCGCGGTCGACGCTGAGCTCGACCACCGGGGTGACGTCGACCGCGAGGATTCGGCCGTCGCAGATCTCGGCCATCACATCGGTGGGCAGGTTGTCGAGCACCGCGCCGTCGACGTAGAGATCGCCGTCATGGGGTATCGGCGGCGCGACGCCAGGCACCGCGATGGTGGCCGCCAGCCAGCGTAGAAGCGATCCGCGTCGGCAGGCGCGGACGCTCGCTCGGGTGAGGTTGCTGGTGCAGCAGTAGAAGCCCAGCGGCAAGTCTTCGATCTCGTGCTCGCCGTAGAGCTGCTTCATCACCTTCACGAAGGTGGCGCCAGAAACCAGCGAAACGTAGGGGAGGGTGTAGTCGCGCAGCGGACGCACCTTGGTCCAGCACTCGCGGTTGTACTCGTGGATTCGCTGCGAGTCCCACCCGGACGCGAGTTGGGAGCCGAGCCATGCACCCATGCTGGTGCCGCCGATCAAGTCGACCGGAAGACCGCATTCCTCGAGTGCCCGCAGGACGCCGATTTGGGCGAAGCCACGGGCGCCGCCCCCGCCGAGCACCAGGCCGGTGGCGCGCCCCGTGAGCAGGCGGGCCAGGCGCGACAGGTCGGCAGCCGAGCCGTCGGCGATGTGATGGTGACGCTCCAGTTGTCGGCTCTCGAGCCAGGCGCTCGTCCCCGGGTAGATACTCGCGGGCTTTGGGTGCAGGAGCACGAGGTCGCGGGGAACGTGGAGCAGACCGTCGGCGTCGAGATGGCCCTCGACCGCGCGGGTTCGGGGATTGGAGCTCGCGTGAGCTGCCAGCAGAACCCGGTCCGCCTGGCGCACGCAACGGCTGGTCCAGGTCGATGGACGAGACTCGCCCAGGTAGATCACCAGGCGGTGGCGGGACTCCAGGGCCTGGAGGTGGTCGAGCAGCTCGCCGTTGCGCGAATGATCGAGCGGTGTCTGGGCCATCCCGGGACCCAGGCTGGCGTCGATCGTGGCGCTCGAGATCACCAGAGCCGGTGGGTCATCGAGCGCGCTCGCCAGGCGCTCCGCGAAGCCGTCGACCGCGAAGTCTGCGTCGAGCGGGATCAGTGCCACAGTCGCGATCTTGGAAGTGCGATCTGGGCGCGGCGCTTCCAGCATCCTCTGGTAGTGGCCGACGATTCGACGGCTGGCTGCGAGTAGCAACTGGGGCGAGTCGCGGACCAGTCCTTCGAAGGTGGTCTGGGACAACCGGAGTAACTCGGTGTCGCGGACCGCCCGCACCGTCGCCGATCGATGACCTCCGGTGATCAGAGCCATCTCGCCGAGGATGTCGCCGCGCCCGAGCTCTCCGATCGACCGTGGCGCGCCGTCCTCGACCTCCACGGTTGCGCGCAGACGGCCGCTAGCGACGATGTACATGCAATCGGCGGTCGCGCCGGCGTGGAACAACGCCTGACCGCCGGGTACGCGCACCGGCTCGAGTTTGCCGGCGAGGGTCTCGAGGGCTTCGGGTCCGAACCCCCGGAAGAGCTCGATGGTGCCGAGAAAGGACGCGAGGTCTTCCATCGGCGACCTCAGTTGTCCTCGGCGGCGCTCGAACCGCCGGTGATCCGGACCAGCGGCGTGGTCGGCACGGGTTCGCCCGGAGAGGTCTCGACCATTGGCTCGTGGAGCGCCACGGTGGCGGCGTGGAGGCGGTGCGCGAGCTCGCGGCGATCGACAAGACAGATCGCCGATTCGCCGAAGCGCAACCGCGCGTCGATGCGCCGCAACCTCAGCAGTCCGAGGAGGTGGGAGCCGAAGCCGACATCCGTCCACCAGCAGACGCTCTGGTAGGCCGGTGGATCGCCGGCGGTCGTCGTGTAGTGGAACGCCGCGTAGTGAACTGGCAGGCGCTCCCTGGCCATCGCAGTGAGCAGCGCTGGGCGAAACGGTGCGACCGAGTGGCCGTGGCTGCTGGTGCCTTCCGGGAACAGCGAGATCGCGTCGCCGTCGGCGAACCCGCGCCGTATCTCGTTGCTGACCCGCGCGGTGTCGAAAGGAGACGCGCGATCGATGAAGATGGTGCGCAGCGAGCGGCACCCCCAGCCGATCACCGGCCACGACCGGACTTCGGCCTTGCACACGAATCGACAGGGCTGGACGGCGTTGAGCACCAGGATGTCGAGGTAGCTGAGGTGGTTCGACACCATCAGGCACGGCCGCTTCGGGACCGTGCCCTCGACCGCGATGCGGACACCTAGAGTCCTACACATCCACCGTGCCCAGGTGCGGAGCAGGACCTCCTCGGCGCGCCGAAGAAGCCGCTGTGAGATCACCCGGAGGGAGAACGATGCGACCAGCAGGGACCAGAACAACGCCGTGACCATGGCGAGGACGAGCATGCGTCCGGCGGCGCGAGGATGGATCATGGGCGGACAACGATATGCCACTCGGCGGTCACGGGACTTGCAAAGGCGAAACAGCCGGTCGGGGTCGCGCGTCTCCCGGTCACCCTGTCCACGACCGCAGCTGCCTGTCTCGGGCGGCGCGAGTGGTGGGCTTCGTAATCACCCGTCAGGAGAACACGAACATGCATCGCGACAGAACCCTGCTCCGCGTCCTCCCAGTCTGCGTCCTTCCAGCCTTTGCTCTCGCCGTGGTCCTCGGCGGCGCCGCCCGCGCTCAAGACGCCAGCCAGGTGGTGGGCAAGTGGGCGCTCCAGATGGACTTCCAGGGCCAGTCAGTCGACGTCACCCTCGAGATCGAGAGCGGCGATCAGGGTCTCACCGGAACCTGGACTTCGCCGCGCGGCAGCGATCCGATCTCGGACGCGAAATGGGACGGCAAGCTGCTCACCTTCAGCCGCAAGGTGGATCGTCAGGGGCAGCAAGTCACTATCGCCTGCGAGGCCACGGTGGACGGCGAGCAGATGAAGGGGGCGATGAAGACCCAGCGCGGCGATCTGCCATTCCAGGGCAAGCGGCAAGGCTGAGCTGCCGCAGCCGACTTCTGTCGGTCGGCAGTGAAGTGTACGGCTGCCAGGTTTGGAGGAAACCAGTCGCGAGACCCGTTACAGTCCGTGCTCGATGATGGGCGGCACCCCTTCACGTCTCGCCGGCAGTGACCCCGCTCTGTGGAGCGCGCGGGAGGTGGCGGCTGCCATCCGCGAGCGGCGGCTTGGCAGCCGCGAGTACCTCGAAGCATTGCTCGCGCGGATCCAGCGGCTCGACGGTCCGCTCAACACGGTGGTGACCCTCGACGCCGAGCGCGCGCGCAACGAGGCCGATCTGGCCGACCAGGCGGTGCATCGCGGCGACTCGCTGGGGCCGCTGCATGGCGTCGCGATGACGATCAAGGATTCGTTCCAGACCCGGGGACTGCGCACCACTTCGGGCGCTCCCGACCTCGCCAACTTCGTGCCGGTCGTTGACGCGGTGCCGGTGGCGCGACTGCGTGCTGCGGGCGCCATCGTCTTCGGCAAGACCAACCTGCCGATCTGGGCCGGCGACATGCAGAGCTACAACGGGATCTTCGGCCAGACCAACAACCCCTGGAACCCAAGCCGAAGCGTCGGCGGCTCGTCGGGCGGCGCCGCGGGCGCGCTCGCCGCGGGCTTCACTCCGCTCGAGCTCGGCAGCGACATCGGCGGCTCGATTCGGGGCCCGGGGTCGACCTGCGGCGTGTGCGGCCACAAACCGAGCTATGGCATCGTCCCCGCGCTCGGCCAGATCCCTGGTCCACCCGGCACCCTGACCCAGGCCGACCTGGCGGTCGCGGGTCCGATGGCCCGGGAGGTTGGAGACCTCGAGCTCGCGCTCGGTGTTCTCGCCGGTCCCGACGACTGGCACGCTCCGGCCTACCGGCTCGAGCTGCCGCCACCGCGACGGCGCTCGCTGGCCGAGTATCGGATCGCGGTGTGGTGTGACGAGGCCTCGGCGCCGATCGACCCCGAGGTCCGCGAGCGGATCCTTGGAGTCGCGACAGCCCTCGAGGCGGCGGGGGCGACGGTCGACTGCGAGGCCCGCCCGGCGTTCGAGCTCGTCGACTCTCACCGAGCGTTTCGAGCACTGCTCGGGGCGGCGTTCTCGGGTGGTCACAGCCATCTCGAGATCGAGGCGATGGCCGCCCGATCCTCGGGTGCAGGGGGCGAGGTGGCGTACGAAGAGCGTGCGCTGTCGCTTCGCCATCGCGAATGGCTGACCTGGAACGAGCGGCGCCTGCAGCTACGGCGCAAGTGGCGCGAGTTCTTCGGTCACTGGGACGTGGTTCTCACCCCGGTGCTGCCGACCGCGGCGATCGCCCATGATCACAGCGAGCCGATCGCGGCGCGCACCCTCGAGATCGCGGGCGAGCGGCGGCCGTATCTCGAGCAGCTGACATGGGTCGGGCTCCCCGGTGTCGCCTATCTGCCAGCGACCACCATCCCCGCCGGCGTCACCGCCAACGGACTGCCAGTTGGGGTCCAGATCTTCGGACCGTTTCTCGAGGACCGCACAACCCTCGACGTCGCGAGCCGCGCGAGTGAGCTGCTCGGCGGTTTCCAGTCGCCGCCCGGGTTCGGCTGAGGAGTCACGCGCTGGGTACCTGGTAGATTCGCTTCGGAAAAAGGGGAGACATGATCACCAGGGCTGAAGCCATCGCCCGGCTGACGGCGCCAGGGCAACCGTTCGAGCTCGAGCTCCAAGAGCTCTACGGAAAGCCGTGCCGCACCTTCAAGAACTCGCCGTCGACGCTGCGCGAGCTGTTCGAGGCGAGCCGCAGCGATCTCGACTTCGTGGTCTACGAGCACGAGCGCTACCCCTTCGAGGAGGTCTACCTGAGCGCGTGCAAGATCGCGGCGCTGCTGGTCGACGAGTACGGCATCGTCCGAGGGGACCGGGTCGCGATCTCGATGCGCAACTACCCCGAGTGGATCACGTCGTTCATGGCGGTGACTTCGATCGGGGCGATCGCGGTGGCGATGAACGCGCTGTGGCAATCCGACGAGATGGCGTACGGCCTCATCGACAGCGGCGCCAAGGTGTTGTTCGCCGACCAAGAAAGGCTGGACCGTCTCGCTGGGTTCTCACGTCGCTTGCCGATAGACGTCATCGCGGTCCGCAGGTCGGCGGACCCGGTCCGCAGGTCGAAAGCCGTGGGCGGCGAGGTCGCGGACCTCGAGAAGCTGCTGGCGGGTCGACCCGCGGTGGCGATGCCGGGGGGCGACTTCGAGCCCACCGACGACGCCATGATCCTCTACACCTCGGGATCCACCGGTCACCCGAAGGGCGCGGTGAGCTGCCACCGCAACGTCCTCAGCGCGCTGCTGTCGTGGGAGCTGGACGTCCAGGCTGGCCTGCTGGTCCGTGGCGAGCAGCCGCCGGTGCTCGATCATCAGATCGCGACCCTGCTCGCGGTGCCACTGTTTCACGCCACCGGCTCGCACGCGGTGTACCTGGCCTCGTACCGATCCCAACGCAAGATCGTGTCGATGTACAAATGGGACCCCGAGCTCGCCGCCGAGCTGGTGGAGCGCGAGCGGATCACCTCGTTCACCGGTCCGGCGGCGATGACCGGAGATCTGGTACAGACTGCCAAGGCGACGCAGCGGGACCTCAGCTCGTTGTTGAGCGTCGGCGGCGGCGGCGCGCCGCGGGCGCCCGAACAGGTCAAGCAGATCGATCAGTCGTTCAGAAACGCCCTGCCGGGCACCGGCTGGGGCATGACCGAGACCAACGCCATCGGCACCGGGATCAGCGGCCAGGACTACCTCGACCGTCCTGCGAGCTCGGGCCGCGGCTCGGCGGTCCTGGATCTGCGAATCGTCGCCGAGGACGGCAGCGAGCTCGGGCCCGATGAGCGCGGCGAGCTGCAGGTGCGCGGCACCTCGGTGATCCGTGGCTACTGGAACCGGCCCGATGCCGACGCCGAGGCGTTCACCGAAGACGGCTGGCTGCGCACCGGCGATGTCGCGTACCTCGATGATGAGGGCTTTTTGTTCATCGTCGACCGGATCAAGGATCTGGTGATCCGCGGTGGCGAGAACATCGGCTGCGGCCAGGTCGAGGCAGCCTTGCTCGAGCACCCGCAGGTCTTGGAGGCGTCGGTCTACGCGGTGCCCGATGACCGGTTGGGCGAAGAGGTCGGGGCCACGGTGTATTGCAAGGAGCGGGTCGACGAACCCGAGCTGCGGCGGTTTCTGTCGAGCCGGCTGGCCGGCTTCGAGATCCCGCGCTACTTCGACCTCGGCAACGCGCCGCTGCCGCGCATCGCTTCCGGCAAGATCTTCAAGCGTCAGATCCGAGAGCAAGCCGTGGCGAAGCTGCAGGCGCGCGATGTCGCGGCCGAGTCTCGCTGAGATTGCTGCGCTCCGGGCTAGGCGTCCACCGCGGGCTTCATCGCGACCACGATCGCCACCGGCAGTCCGTAGAGCGAGAGCTCCTCGTGCTGGGCGACGGTCCAGCCGGCTCCGCTCACCAGACTGGCGAGCGGGATCGGTCGACAGTCGACGATGTTGCCGAAGTGGCGATGGAGCCAATCGTAGGCTTCGACCGGCCAGGTCGTCGGTTCGCGGCGGTCGAGGCTCACCGCTGCCAAGCGCCCGCCCGATCGGGTGGCGGCGAGGAGCTCGACGAGCAGCCGTTCGATGACCTCGAGATCGAGCAGTTCGAGAGTGAAAGAAGCGAAGGTGGCGTCGAGGCAGTCCTTCGCGAGCGGCGGCTCGCGCAGATCGGCCTGGATCAGACGGACGGGCCCCGACGTGCTGGTTGTGCTGGCGAGAGCGGCCAATCGATGATGGGCGACCCGCAGCATCCCGCTCGAAAGGTCGAGTCCGACCACTCGTCCCGCGCTGCCGACCGCCGCGGAGAGCGTCAGCAGGGCCTGGCCGGTGCCGCAGCCGATCTCGAGCACGGTGTCGCCGCCGCCGACCTCGAGCGCGTCGAGAGCAGCCACGCGGAGAGAATGCTCGGCACCTTCGGCGATCCGGTCGTAGAAGGTGCTGAGGCGGTCGTAGAAGCTCGTCACGATTCCTCCGCGGCGTGGCTTCGGTCGAAGTCGACCGTCGCGTTCAAACTGTAGGCGATTGCGGCAGCGACGACGGCGCGGGGTAGTCCGCGAGCGCTCAGCCAGGACGAAAGCCTCGGGTTTCCCCATCCGAACGTAGCCGCCCGGTCCCCGGCGCGCCGACACTTGGGCGGCCGACGATCGAGCGAGCACCAATCATCCCGCAGCTTCCGTAGGAACCGCAAAGCCTCGATGAGCGAGCAATTCGAGACCGCTGTCCCCTCGGTCGGTGAGTGCACCCTGGACCCATCGGCCAAGTTCCGGGTCCTCGAGAAAGCAGGTTCTCCCGGCTCTCGGAATAAGCTCGCTCGCGAGGGACCCTTGTAGACGTGAACGACCCATCCGAATCAGCCGCAGGCGCGCCACACGATCTCGCGGAGCTGCGCCGCCAGTTCGTCGAGGCCGGTCTCGAATCCATCGAGACCCACATCTCGCTGGTGATTCTGGGACTGCGGGAAGTGTGGAAGGTCAAGAAGCCGGTCGATCTCGGGTTCCTCGACTTCACGACTCTCGAGCGCCGGCATGCCGCCTGCGAGGCCGAGGTCTCGCTCAACCGCCGGCTCGCACCCGAC
>JAQBHE010000020.1:0-6689 GCA_032128015.1 Holophagae bacterium | reverse complement strand
CGGCCAGGGCATCGCCAATCCGATCGGCGCAATCCTGAGCGCGGCGATGCTGCTCCGTCACAGCATCGGCCTCGAAGACGGATCCGCGGCGATCGAGCGCGCGGTGGCGTCGGTGCTCGACTCGGGCCTGCGCACCCGTGACCTTGCGCGCGACGGTGCCTCGGCGTCGAGTGCTCAGCCGGTTCCCACCGCTAAGGCCGTTCCTACGGCTAAGGCGGTTCGTACCGCCCAGATGACGAGCGCGATCGTCGCGGCGCTCGACCCCTGAGCCAGAGTGCGGCTCGGACCGTCGCGAAAGCCAGTGATCATTGGTATTCACGTCTCGGCTCAGCAACCACGAATTCTTAGAAAAATGGAATAGAATGTAAGGCAACGCAACCGCGAGCGTTGGGGGCGCCGCGCGGATGCGTTGACCCTGTCATGAAACGGCCCATACCCCAGCCGACGGAGAACGCGCAGCCCAACCGCGGACGGGAAGAGGCAGTGCCACAGTCCAGCCGCGCACCCGCCGGGGTCGCTCTCGCCGAAAACACGGCCGGAACGTTGGTGCTCCTGGTCGAGGACAATGCCGACCACGCCGAGCTGATCCGGCGCGCGTTCGAGGATGTCGACGGCTTTCGAATTGCCATCGGCTCCAACTTGCGGGAGGCCCGCGCTCTGCTGGGCGCAGAACCACCGGACCTGTTGATCGTCGATCTGGTGCTCCCGGACGGACGGGGAATCGAGCTGCTCGACGGCGACCAGCCCGGCGCCTTCCCGGTCGTGGTCATGACCAGCCATGGCGACGAGCAGGTGGCGGTGGAGGCGATGAAGGCGGGCGCGCTCGACTATGTGGTCAAGAGCGAGTCGGCGTTCGCCGAGCTGCCGCGCACCGTCGAGCGCGCTCTCCGCGAGCACCGCCACATCCACGGTCGGCGTGACGCCGAGCTCGCACTCCAGGACAGTGAAGAGCGCTTTCGCTCGCTGATCGAGAACGCCCTCGACATCGTCACGGTGATCGACGGCGAGGGCCTCGTGCAATACGTGAGCCCGTCGCTGGAAAGGGTGCTGGGACTGGCGCCTGAAGCCTGGGTGGGGACAAACCTGGCAGACCTGGTGCACCCGGATGACCGCACCGCGGTCCTGACGATGATCGCCGAGACCTTCGAGCGACCCGGGGCCACCGAAACTCTGGAGTACCGGACTCGTCACGCCGACGGCAACTGGCACGTAATCGGGTCGCTCGGAGCCTCGTTCCCGAACCAAGAGGGCCGGCCGCGGGCGGTGGTCAATTCACGAGACATCACCCAAGGCAAGCTCGCGGAGGAGGCGCTGCGAGAAAGCGAGGCTCGCCATCGAACCCTGGTCGAGAACGTGCCGGTGGGCATCCACGAAGTAGGCAGAGACGGACGGCTGCTGACGATGAACCGCGCCGGTTTGCGGATGTTCGGTTTCGACGATGAGCAGGCCGTTCGAGGCCTGCATTTGACCGAGCTCGCCTCTGCCGCCGACCGCGAGCGGGTCGCGGCGTTCCTGGAAGTCGTCCTCGACGGCCACGGATCGGAGTTCGAGCTGGAGGTCGAAGTGGCAGGAGAGCATCGCTTCTTGTGGTCGGGTCTGATGCCGCTGACCGACGGCTCGGGCCAGGTGATCAAGGCGATCGGCCACACTCAGGACGTCACCGAGCGGCGGCGCGCCGAGCATGAGCGCGAGACCTTGGAACAACAGCTCCGCCAGTCCCAGAAAATGGAGTCCTTGGGACAGCTCGCGGCCGGGGTCGCCCACGACTTCAACAACCTGCTGACCGTGATCGCCGGTCATGCGACGCTGCTGGAGATGCTGCCCGAGAGCCGCTCGGCCGAGTCTACCGAGCACCTGGCGGTGATCCGGAGTGCGCTGGAACGGGCAACCGGGCTATCGCGACAGCTGCTCGCGTTCGGCCGCCGGCAGGTGCTGCAGGCGGACGTACTCGAGCTGAACAAGGTGGTGGGCGGAGTGCACGGCATTCTGCGCCGGCTGATCGGTGAGGACGTCGTGCTCAGCCTCGAGCTCGACGAGCAGCAGGATCGGGTCCGTGCCGATCCCGTGCAGCTCGAACAGGTGCTGTTGAACCTGGCGGTGAACGCACGCGATGCGATGCCCGATGGCGGCACCCTTGCGGTGCGCACGCGGCGACACACGCTCGGCTCGCCAGCAACGGTCGGCGGAGCTCGGCTTGGCGCTGGCAACTGGGCGGCGCTCTCGGTGACCGACTCCGGTTCTGGAATAACTCCGGAGGTGCGGGTCAAGATGTTCGAGCCGTTCTTCACCACCAAACCGCGAGGCAAGGGAACCGGGCTCGGACTGTCAACGGTCTACGGCATCGTCAAGCAGAGCGGCGGCCAGATCGGCGTCGACTCGGTGATCGGCAAGGGCACCACGATCTCGGTCTTCCTGCCGCTGGTCGAGCAGGCGACCGACTCCAACGTCACCCCGGAGACGCCGACGGTGGTCGGTCGCGGCACCGAGACGGTGCTGGTCGCCGAGGACGATCCCGACCTGCTCAAGCTGGTGGCCGACTTGCTGGCGGGTCTCGGCTACAACGTTCTGCTCGCGGCCGACGGGGACGAGGCCTACCGGCTCGTCGAGCGTCACGGCATTTCGTTCGACCTCCTGTTGAGCGACCTGGTGATGCCAGGAAAGGGCGGCAAGGATGTCGCCCTGCGTTTCCGCGAACGCTTCCCCCAGGCGGCAGTGGTGTTGATGTCCGGCTATGCCGGTAACGACGGGAGCG
Source organism: Holophagae bacterium (assembly GCA_032128015.1). Classification (GTDB taxonomy): domain Bacteria; phylum Acidobacteriota; class Thermoanaerobaculia; order Multivoradales; family Multivoraceae; genus JAQBHE01. The sequence continues at coordinate 3,937 of JAQBHE010000020.1, read as the reverse complement.
AGCGCGACGCGTTGCACGCTGGCGAGCACTTCCTGCCCAAACCGTTCTCGCCGGGCACGCTGGTGCGCATGGTTCGTGAGGCCCTCGACCAGCGAGCGGTGCGATGACAGAAGGCAGGCCGCGCTCGCAGCCGCCGAACCACCAACCCGTGGGTCTCCGTGCACTCCCGATCTCTGTACACTCCCGATCTCTGTGGCGATGATGCCGCTTCACGTCAATCCGCTCGCGCGTCCGCCCAAACCGCCGCCGTGAGGCCACTCCGCTCTCCTGGTAGCTTGAACGAGTCGCTCGTCAGTGAGAAAAGGAGATTCCGTGCTCGGCACGAACCCGATCCATCGCCCGCCGGTCGCAGCCGGCCAAGAGCCGACGGTGTTGTTGATCGAAGACAACGACGATCACGCGATGCTGGTGATCCGCAGCTTCGAGGACCTGGGGTGCCGCTGCCGGATCGTCCACCTGAGCGACGGCGAGGAGGCCCTCGCCTATCTTTTTCGCCGGAGCCAGTTCGCCGATCCCAAGGATTCGCCTCGCCCCAGCCTGGTGCTGCTCGATCTGCGGCTACCGAGGGTGGACGGTCGCGACGTCTTGAGCCAGATCAAGTCGGACCCCGAGGTTCGGGACATTCCCGTGGTGGTGCTCAGCACCTCGGATGCCGACCGCGATGTCCGCGACGCTTACCTCCGGAACGCCAACAGCTATCTGGTCAAGCCGCTCGACTTCGACCTGTTCCTGGCTCTGATAAAGGGCATCGCAGAGTACTGGTTGACTTTGAATCGGGCACCGCGCGCGGCCGGCCCCTGATCGCGAACGCCCGCGGTGTCAAGCCCGATCGGGCTCGCTTCGCGGTCGGTCTGGCAACTTTGCCTGCTTGGCTGCTGCTCGCCGGTTCGGCGCTCGCCGGCTCGGCGCACGCCGTGTCGGCGCCCGCGGCCCCGCCGGATCCTCGGTTCGATCACCTGTCGTCGGAGCAGGGGCTGTCCCAGGGCACCATCACCGCGATCCTGCAAGACCAGCGGGGCTTCTTGTGGGTCGGGACCCAGGAGGGATTGAATCGCTACGACGGTTACACCTTCAGCCACTTCCACCATCGCAGCTTCGACCCCACTTCGGTGGCGAGCTCGTCGATCCGCTGCCTGCTCGAGGATCGCTGGGGCAATCTCTGGATCGGCACCCTCGGCGGCGGGCTCGACCGCTTCGACCCCGGAACCGAGACCTTCTCCCACTATCGTCACTCGCCGGACGATCTCCAGAGCCTGTCGCAAGACGATGTCCGGTCGCTCGCGCAAGACCGCGACGGCAACATCTGGATCGCCACCCTCGAGGGCGGGCTCAACCGCATGGACGCGGTCACCGGCGCCTTCGAGTTCTTTCGTCACGAACCACGCGATCCCACCAGCCTCAGCAGCGATCAGCTGAGCGAGGTGCTGGTCACCCAAGGCGGCGAGATCTGGGTTGCGACACGAGGCAACGGCCTCAACCGTCTCGACCACGATACCGGCACGTTCGTGCGCTTCACCCACGACCCGGAGAATCCCCGCAGCCTGAGCGAGGACCAGTTGACCGAGCTGTTGGAGGACTCGGCGGGACGGCTGTGGGTGGGCACCCAGGGGATGGGCCTCAACCGCTTCGATCCCCAGACCGGCGTCTTTCGACGCTACTCCCACGACCCGGGCGACTCCCGCAGCTTGAGCCACGACCGGGTGCTCGGTTTGTACCAGGACAGCGCCGGCCGCCTGTGGGTCGGGACCGCCTTCGGACTCTCGCTCTTCGAGCCAGAGACCGACACCTTCGTTTCTTTTCATAACGATCCGAGTGACCCTCGGAGCCTGGTCCACGACATGGTGTCGGCGATCAGGGAGAGCCGTTCCGGGGTTGTGTGGGTGGGCACCTGGGGGCGTGGTCTCAGCCGTTGGAACGCCGGCAGTGACTTCTTCGCTCACCATCGCCACCAACCGGCGCGCCCCGGCAGCCTGGTGTCGAACCAGGTCTGGGCGATCGCCGAGGACGCCGACCGCGTGCTCTGGGTGGGCACCGACAACGGACTCGACCGCCGGGACGCCGCTGACGGCGGCTTCCGGCACTACCGCTACGCCCCTGACAGCGCCGACGGACTGGATGCGCGGCTGGTGCTGGCGCTTCATGCCGGTCGCAAGGCTCTTTGGATCGGCACAGATGGCGGCGGTCTCCAGCGCCTGGACCGTGGCGGCAGCTCGTTCGTGCGCTATCGGCACGACCCCGAGGATCCTGGGAGCCTGAGCGAGGACCGCGTCTGGTCGGTGCTCGAAAGCAGGAACGGTACGGTGTGGGTGGGAACGATGGGAGCGGGCCTCAACCGCCTCGCTCCGGGAGCACGGTCCTTCGAGGTTTTCCGGGCCGGCACTGAGGCTCATCCCGGCACCCTCGGCGGGCTCAGCCACGATTCGATCTCGGCGCTGGCCGAGGATCCTCGGGGCGCGCTGTGGGTCGGCACCTACGGCGGCGGTCTCAACCGGCTCGAGCCGGGCAGCGAGCGTTTCGTGGCATACCACCACAATCCAGACGATCCCGAGACCTTGAGCGACGACCGGATCGGATCGCTGTGGATCGATCCCCGCGGAGACCTGTGGATCGGCACCACATCGTCCGGACTCAACCGCTTCGACCGTGCCACCGAGCGCTTCCGTCACTGGACCGAGGTCGACGGGCTGCCCGCGAACGGTGTGCTCGGAATCGAAGGCGATCGTCAGGGTCGAATCTGGCTCGGAACCAACCGCGGTCTGGTGCGCTTCGACCCCCGGACCGAGGAGTTCGTCGCTTTCGACGTCCGCGACGGTTTGCAGAGCAACGAGTTCAACTCCGGCGCCCACGCATCAGGCGCCGGCGGCATGCTCTATTTCGGCGGCGCCAACGGCTTCAACGAGTTCCTCCCGGAGAACATCCGGTTCAACGAGCACCTGCCACCCGTGGTGTTCACCGCGTTCAAGAAGTACAACCGGCCGGTGACCCTTACCCGGCCGATCGGGATGCTCGACGCTCTCGACCTGTCGTACCGCGACGACGTCATCTCGTTCGAGTTCGCCGCCCTCGACGATCGCGACCCCACCGCAAACCGTTATTCCTACCTGCTCGAGGGCTTCGACCAGGACTGGGTCGACCTCGGCACCAAGCGCGACGTGACCTTCACGAATCTCGACCCCGGCAGCTACACACTACGAGTCCGCGGCTCGAACAACGACGGCGTTTGGGACGAATCCGGATCCTCGATCCACCTCCACATCAAGCCGCCGCTGTGGCAGGTATGGTGGGTGCGAACGCTCGCGGTGGCCGCCGGGATCGTGCTGCTCGCGCTCGCAGTCTGGGGGCGGCTGCGACGGACGGAGGCTCAGAATCGCCGGCTGCGCCTCGAGCTCGAGCAGCGCAGGCAGATAGCCACCGAGCGCGAGGCCCTGATCGCCGATCTCGAGGCGAGCCACTCCGAAATGGAGCAGTTCACGTACACCGTCTCTCACGACCTCAAGAGTCCGCTGGTCACAATCAAGGGCTTCTTGGGCCTGGTCGAGAAGGACGCCGCGCGTGGCGATCTCGACCGGGTTCGGCAGGCGGTCGGCCGGGTCGGTTTTGCGGTCGAGACCATGTCGAAGCTGCTCAGCGACCTTCTGGAGGTCTCGCGAGCAGGCCGGGTTCCCGATCAGCCCGAGGACATTTCGCTTTCCGAGCTGGCACATCATGCGGCCGAATTGGTGCGGGGCCGCGCCTTCGAGAGGCGAGTCGAGATCACGATCCCGACCGATCTGCCGCGGGTCCGCGTCGACCGCCGTCGAGGCCTGACTGTGCTCCAGAACCTGCTCGACAACGCCATCAAGTTCGCGGGTGGCGACGCCGGCCCAACCGTCGAGGTGGGAGGCCGTGAGGAAGGCAGTGCCGTGGTGTGCTGGGTACGCGACAACGGCATCGGCAT
>JAQBHE010000019.1:0-3228 GCA_032128015.1 Holophagae bacterium | reverse complement strand
GCGGCGTTCCTCTCCCAGTTCGTCGGCGGCGTCGCCCGCTGGGCGCACCTCGACATCGCCGGACCCGCCTATAGTGCGCAGCCGGTCGCGGGCGGACCATCGGGCGCTACCGGTTTCGGAGTGCCTCTCCTGGTGCGCTGGTTGCGCACGCTCGGACCGGATCGGCAGGCTTGAGCGACAGCGCCCCGGGGTCGCCGCCGCTGCTCGAGATTGCCGGGCTGACGGTGGGCTATCTCGACGACAAGGTCGGCGTTCCCGCCGACCAGCAGCGGCAGGTGCTGCTCGTTGACGACCTCAGCCTGGCAGTGGGGGAGGGCGAGATCGTCGGCGTGGTCGGCGAGTCAGGGGCGGGCAAGAGCCTGACCGCGCTCGCCATCCTCGGCCTGGTGCCGCCACCGCTGCGAATTCTCGGCGGCGAGATCCGATTCGCGGGCGTCGATCTGTTGCGGCTGTCGCCTGGGCAGCTGCGAACGGTGCGCGGGGGCAAGATCGGGACGGTGTTCCAAGAGCCGTTGACCGCGCTCGATCCGTTGTTCACGATCGGCCAGCACGTCGTCGAGGCGCTGCGCGCGCACCTGCCCCTGAGTCGGCGCGAGGCGCGGCTCGAGGCGTTGCGGCTCCTCGAGCTGGTCGCGCTCCCGGAGCCGCCAGCGCAATTCCGCGCCTACCCGCACCAGCTCTCGGGTGGCCAGCGCCAGCGCGCAATGATCGCGATCGCGCTCGCCTGTAGCCCCCAGCTGTTGATCGCCGACGAGCCGACGACCGCGCTCGATGTCACGATCCAGGCGCAGATTCTCGAGCTCATCGAGCGCCTCCGCGCCGAGCTCGGTCTGGCGGTGCTGTTGATCACCCACGATTTGGCAGTCGTGGCGGAGACCTGTGATCGGGTGGTTGTCTTGTACGCCGGCCAGAAGATCGAACAGGGGCCGGTGGCGCCGCTGTTCACCGACGCCGCCCACCCCTACACCCGCGCCCTCCTAGCCTCCCTTCCGTGGCTCGGCCAACGGGCCGCGCACGGCACGGCTCCCTCCACCGGCATGCCCTCGATCCCCGGCCAGGTGCCCGACCCCGCCCGCCGTCCGCCGGGCTGCGCCTTCCACCCGCGCTGCGCCGAGCGTCTGGAGCGCTGCGCCACGGTTTCGCCGCCGGTGTATCGGGTCGCGGCCGGGCGCGAGTCGCGCTGTTTCTTGGTCGAGCGGGAGAGTTTCTTGCTCGAGTCGGAGAACTGACCGTGGTCCCTTCAGACCCTCCGCTGCTCGAAGCCCGGCGCCTGAGCAAGCAATTCAGCGGGTGGGGCAGGGGCTCAGAGCAGGCGGCGACGGTGCGCGCGGTCGACGATGTCGATCTTCGTCTGGACGCCGGCGAGGCCCTGGCGATCGTCGGGGAATCGGGCTCCGGGAAGACCACTCTCGGTCGCTTGCTGATCCGCCTGCTCGAGCCGACGTCGGGAGAGCTGCGCTTCGAAGGCCAGGACTTGCTGGCGCTGCGCGGCGCTCGGCTGCGCCGCCGCCGCCGCGACTTCCAGATGGTGTTCCAGGATCCCTTCGGCTCGCTGAATCCGCGGCTGACCGTCGAGCAGACGGTGGCCGAGCCGTTGCGGATTCACCGCCTGATCCCGCGCCGCGACCGCCCCCAACGGGTCCGCGAGCTGCTCGACATGGTCGGCCTGCCGGCCACCGCCGCCGGCCGCTACCCGCACGAATTCTCGGGCGGCCAGCGCCAACGAATCGGCATCGCGCGCGCGCTCGCCACCCAGCCGAAGCTGCTGGTCGCCGACGAGCCGGTCAGCTCGCTCGATGTCTCGGTCCAGGCGCAGATCATCAACCTCCTTGCCGGCCTCCGGGTCGCCCTCGACCTCACCGTGGTGTTCATCGGCCACGATCTAGCGGTCGTCGAACAGCTCGCCGATCGGGTCGCCGTGATGTACCTCGGGCGGGTGGTCGAGCAAGGACCGGCGGCGCGGATCTTCGCCACTCCCCAGCACCCCTACACCGTGTGCCTGCTATCCGCCGTCCCCGCCGCAGTCCCGCGCAACCGCCGTTCGCGCATCGTCCTCGCCGGCGAGCCCCCGGACCCGTCGCAGCCCCCTTCCGGTTGCCGCTTCCATCCCCGCTGCCCGATAGCGCGCCCACGCTGCGCGGTCGAGGAGCCGGCGCTCGTCGAGCGACCAGGCGGCGTCGCGGCGGCCTGCCATTTTCCCGGTGAGCTGTCTGCTCGGGATGCCCGAGACGCCCAAGACGGCATCGTCGCTGGCGGTTCGGCGAACTTTCAGAGCGATTCCACGTAGGCTTTCGAGGCATCCTGGGCGCGGCCCACGCCGCGCCTCTCATCGACCTGTGTTCCCCAAAGACTTCAACGAACCCTGCGCTGCTCCGAAACAACCGGGTTCTCGGTTCGTCCCCTCTAGGACGATCGGGGCGGTATGATGCGGCCTCTTTGAGACGGGGTTTTCCGTGGAAGGACTATGACGACATGAGCTGGAGTTCGAACAACCATCATCCGCCGGCCCCGACCTGGGGTAGAGGGACTTGTGGCGCTGGGTTCTCGGGGTTTGGCGCCCGTGCCGCGATCGTGGCTGCGGTTGCCGTGACCTTCCTGGGCACCGTCGCCCCTGTCGCCGCCCCGCTCGCTGCCCAGACCCACCGGGTCAACACATCGTGGCGGGCTACCGACCCGGTCGGTGAGCTCGAGGTCGTCGACGGCGCCATCCATCTCGCCCTCGACCAGGCGATATCGGTGGCCTTGGCCCGCAACCTGGGGCTTCGGATCGAGCGCTTCCGGCGCGGTCAGGCGCTGTTCGACGTGCTCGGGAACTACGGGATCTACGACCTCCAGGCCTCCGCCAACTCGTTCCTCAACAGCGAGACCAGCCCCTCGGCATCGGTCCTCGAGGGCGCCGCTGTCCGCAAGTCGGAGGTGCAGGGGACGAACCTCCGGGTCGATCAGTTGGTGCGCACCGGCGGCACCGCGTCGCTGAACTGGACCAACCAGCGTTTGAAGACCAACTCGAGTTTCTCGCAGATCAACCCGTCGTTCACCGTCGGTTTCGACGCCCTGTTCTCGCAACCGTTGATGCGCGACCTCGGTGAGCTGGCAACCGAGCGCAGGCTGCGGGTTGCGCGCCTGAACTCGCAGATCTCGCTCGAGAGCCTCGAGCTGGCGATCACCGGCACGATCCAGAACGTCGAGATCGCGTTCTGGGGACTGGTCGAGACCCTCGCCCAGCTG
>JAQBHE010000018.1:0-2970 GCA_032128015.1 Holophagae bacterium | reverse complement strand
GGCGCGCTTGCCGACGATCCGGCCGGTCGGGTGGCCGAGGATGTCGACCAGCGGGTGGCTGACCGCGCGCACCAGCCGCCGGGTGGCGGTGGCGCGATCCTGGCCCAGCGAGAGATGGGGAGACGCCACAACCAGGTCGAGCTCGGCCAGGAGCTCGTCGGGGTAGTCGAGCCGGCCGTCGGGGAGGATGTCGACCTCGGCGCCGGCGAGCAGGGTGAAGCCATCCAAGGTCGCGGCGAGCCGGCGAATCGCGGCGACGTGGCGGCGCAGTCGCCGGGGATCGAGACCGTTGGCGAGCCCGGACGCCGGCGAGTGGTCGGTGATCGCAAGGGTGTGGTAGCCGCGCTCGCGCACCAGGGCGACCAGCGACCGCAGATCGAGCTTGCCGTCCGAGGCTGTGGTGTGGGCGTGGAGCTCGGAGCCGATGTGGCGGACCTCGACCAAATGGGCTGGAACGCCGTCCAACTCGCCGCGGTCTTCGCGAAGCTCGGGCGGGACGTAAGGCAGACCGAGCTTGTGGTAGATGGCGCGCTCGGTCGAAGCGGCGAGCGCTCGCTCGCCACGGTCGTGCGGCCGCTCCTCGGTGCCTCGAAATAACCCGTACTCGTTGAGGTGCTTGTCCTGGTGGACCGCGATCTCGCGCAGCTTGACGTTGTGCTCCTTCGATCCCGTGAAGTAGAGCAGCGCGGCTCCCCACGCCGCTGCGGGCACGATCCGCAAGTCGGCCTGGACCGTCACGCCTCCGACCTCGAGCCGCACCGAGCACCGGGTGTCGCCATGGGCCAGCACCTTCTGCACCTCGGGAAGACCGACGAAGGCGTCCGCCAGCTTGCCTGGCTGCCGGCAGGTCGCGAGGAAATCGAGGTCACCGATCGTCTCGCGGCCGCGGCGGAGGCTGCCGCAGGACTCGATGCGGCAGCCTGGGACCTCGCGTCGCAGGCGTTCCACCAGCGACTCGGCGATCGGTCGAGCGACGCCGATCGGCAGCCGGGCGCTGGTCTTGGCCTGAAACGCGATCGCCTGGCGCAAGTTCTCGATCGTTTTCTCGCCGATCCCGGGAAGCAGCTCGAGCGCCGGGTCATCGAGGCGACGCCGAAGGTCAGCGACCGATTCCACCCCCAGTTCCTGCCACAGACGCTTGGCCCCTTTGGGACCGATCCCTGGGATCGCGAGCAAGTCGAACACCCCGACCGGCACTTCGCGCAGCAATGCCTGGTGCTCGGCGAGCTCGCCCTGCTCGAGGTACTCGAGGATCCGGCGCGCTGCTCCTTTGCCGATCCCCGGCAGTTCCATCAACCGTCGCTCGGCGGTCGTGCGGTCCTTTTCGACGAAGGCCCGGAGGTCCATCGTCAGATCGCGAAGCAGGCGAGCGACCCGGCGGTGGGAGTTCGCCTTGAACGAGTCGCTCCCAAGAATCTCGAGCCCCGACGCGAGCTGGTCGAAGATCTGTTGGAGCTCTTGGTTGGCGCCCACTTTGGCGGACTGCGGTCGTGAAGGGGGCTACTCGGTGAGCTTGAGATGGCGACCGCCGACGCTGCGGAACAAAGGCGTCGTCGCGGGGGTCTCGAGGCTCGGCGCCTCGAGACGACGGCGGAGCTCGACCAGAACCGCCTGGGTGATCGCCGGCAGCGGCAATCCCCGCGCCTGTTCGAGGGTGAACCAGCGCAGATCGCCCAGCTCGCCGTTGCCCCGCAGCTCGCCGCGGGCGTGCTCGGCGTCGGCGACGAAGAAGCGGGCGTTGAATCGCTTCGGCCGTTGCGGCGGGGTGATGGCGCGGCAGAGCAAGTGCAGCTCGTCGAGCGCCGGGGCGAGCTTGGCGGCGGCCAGCTCGGCCCATGGTGGCTGGCGAGACGTCGAAGCGCCGGAGTCAGAGGGCTTGACCAGCGCGATCCCGGTCTCCTCGATGGTCTCGCGGACCGCGGCGACTGCGAGCGCACGGGCCCGCGCTTTCGAGCAGCCTTGGGCGAGCCGTGCCTCGACCTCCGGCCGCAGTGCGCTTGCGGCGTCGACCCGACTGTCGCGTGGGTCGACACGGCCTCCCGGAAACACGAACTGGTCGGACCATGCGTCGCGGGTGGCGCGCCGGCCCATCAGCACCTCCGGGGTGCCGTCGAGGTGGCGGACCAGGATCAGGGTCGCGGCGTCGCGCGGTCGGACAGAACGCATAGTGACAGGCACCGAAATATCTGTCGGGTGATGGAGCTCGTCACCACCAACCGAGGATCCGCCACCACAGCAGACCGACGGTGCCGAACACCGTCAGGTTGACCAGGCCGGCGAAGAACCCGGCGCGCCACCACGCGGCCTGCGACACGTAGCCAGCCCCGAAGTAGATCGGCCCCGGCGTGGTGCCGTAGTGGGTGAGGCCGGCGCACAGGTTCGAGAAGTAAGTGAAGAAGAGCACGGCCAACCATACCGGGGCGCCAGCAGCCAGGCTGACCGCGAGGAACGGCACGTACATCGCGGTGGCGTGAGCGGTGATGCTGGCGAATGCGTAGTGCACGTAGTAATAGACCAGGAGCAGCACCGCGAGCGCGGTCCACCATGGCCAACCGTCGATGACCGCGGACGCGGCTTCCGCGAAGCGCGGCGTGATGTTGGTGGCCGCGAGCGCTGCCGCCATGCCGACCAGGCCTCCGTACCAAAAGAACACGTCCCACGCCGCCTTCTCGGACAGGATGTCCTGCCACTCGAGGACGCCGACGACCAGCAAAATCGAGGCGCCGAGGATTCCGACCGTCGCGTAATGGATGCCGTGATACGACTGGGTCATCCACAGGCCGCCGGCCATCGCGAACACCAGCAGCATCAACTTTTCGTGGCCGCTCATCGGCCCCAGGCGGTCGAGCTCGCTGCGCGCGAGCGCCGCCGCGCCCGGGGTGTGGGTGATCTCAGGGGTTAGCAGCTTGTAGACCACCATCGGCACCAGCGCCAGGCAGACCAGCGACGGAACGATGGCGCCGATCAGCC
>JAQBHE010000017.1:0-7517 GCA_032128015.1 Holophagae bacterium | reverse complement strand
GACGGATGGCGATGGCGTTGACCGGGGTGTCCGGGAGGTTGCCGGTGACGTCGGTCCAGGTGGCGCCGCCGTCGGTGGTCTTGAAGATGTGGCCCGGGGTCCCTGGCGTGCCGTCGTTGAAGCCGGAGAAACCAACGTAGGCGGTCAACGGGTCGGTCGGGTGGATGACGACGGTGGTGCCGAAGCGCCCCGGCAGCGGCGCCGCGGTGACGTTGGCGAAGGTCACCCCCGAGTCGGTGCTCCGCTTGACCAAGCCGTCGGAGGTGATGACCATGATCGTGGACACCAACGAAGGCGCGATCGCGATCTTGGTGATCTTGGCGGTGCCACCGCCCGTGAGATCGCCGCTGGCGCTCTGGACGGCCCAGGTGGCGCCGCCGTCGGTGGTGCGCCACAGTCGCTGGGTCCCGGCGAAGATCGTGGTCGCGGTCACCGGATCCATCGCCAGCGGCGGGATGAACGACGCCCGATCGCCGGCACCGGCGGAGGGCACCGAGACGTCGGTGGGAAACGACAAACCACCGTTGGCGGACTTGCTGATGCCGATGTTGGTGCTGCCGAAAGAGCAGTACATTGTCGTGGGCGTGGTGTGGTCGATCAAGGCGATGCCGCCGTCGCCGCCGCACTTCTCCGACCAGATGTTGGTGGCCGAGCGCAGCTCGGTGCCGTTGTCCTGGAAACCGGAGAGCATGATCCCAGCGGCCGTGGGATGGAGCGCAACGTTGTACGGCTGGAGGGTGGCGAGGGTGCCGCCGATCGACGTCCACGCCGGCGTCGTCGCCTGGGCGTCGGTGGAAACGTAGAGGCCGCCGTCGTTGCCGTCGTAGAGAGTCGTCGAGCTGCCCGGTGCGAACTCGAGGATGTGGTGATCGACGTGCAACGGCCGGATGGTCGTCGTGTTGCTGTCACCGAGTTGGACGAAGCTCGTGCCGCCGTCGAGGGTGCGGTACATCGGGACGCCGCCGAAGAAGGCGACGTTGGCGTCGCCCGGCGCGACCGCGATTGCGTTGTCGTAGCCGCACTGGCTTTCGCAGTAGTCGGGAGCGCCGGCGATCACGGCCCATGTGGCGCCGCCATCGAGAGATTTCCAGATCTTGGTGGTCGCGCCATCCTTTCCGCCAGCATAGAGAGTCATGCCGTTGGCGGAGATCCCCATCACGATCCGGCCGACCCCCGTGGGCGCGCCTCCGGCGAGCTGGGTGAAGGTTATGCCCGCGTCGGTGGACTTGTAGAGACCGTCGGTCGCGTCACCGCTGCCGCCCAGCGAAGCGAACAGGTTGTTGAAGTTCGATGGATCGGCGATCAGGTCCAAACAGGTCTTGGCGGCCGAGGTCTGGGTGAAGGAAGCACCGCCGTCGATGGAGCGAAAAACGCCGATCTTCGCGGGGTCGGCCGCGATCGAGGGGCCTGGGGTGTGGCTCCCACTGGTCGAACACGCAAGCACGATGGTGCTGGTGGTGGGGTGGACCAGGATGTCGCCGATCGCGTGCCGGGCGAAAGTGGCGCCGGCGTTGAGGGTCCAGGTGGCGCCGCCGTCGATCGACTTGAGAATGCCGACGCCGAAGTAGGCTCCCTCTGGGCCTTCGCCGGTGCCGGCGTAGATGGTGTTGACGTTGCTCGGATCGATCGCCACCGCCGAGGCGGCCAGCGAGTCCTGGGTGTCGGTGAGCGGGGTCCAACTGGTCCCGCCGTTGGTCGAGCTCCAGATGCCGCCGCTCGCGGTGGCGAGGAAGATCCGCATGGCATTGGTGGGATCGATCGCGATGTCGCGGGTTCGTCCGCTCATCTGCCCCCAGGTGGGCGCCACGGTCGAGGTGAAGCCCGAAGGTCCGACACCGGTGAACGGGGTGGTGGCGACCACTCCAGAAGAGATCGAGAACAGCCGCGACCGGTCCTCGGCGATGCCCTCCCGCTGGCGCAGCGCCCGCTGCAGAGCGCCGGCCGGAATCGCGTCTTTGGGGTAGGAGCGTTGCTCTAGGAACCAATCCTGTCGAGGCTTCAAGTTGGAGCGCGGAATCGCCACCCACTCGCTCGAAGAGTCGCTCGTCTGCGCGACCTTGGCACTCGCTCTCGGCTGGAAGACCTCGAGGAGCCGAGAGAGTCTCGTTTCGCCGTTGGGTACCGACGAAAGCGCAAGCCCGACCGCGGCCGCGGCCACCAAGATGCCAACCAAGACGAGGTACTTCTGCTTCATGGGTCTCTCCGGGCGCACTCTGGCGCGCCGTCAATTCATGGGATGTGGCAAGACATCAAAGCTCGCAAGATGCGGAACGTAGCACGATTCCCTCAACGGCCCCGGCTTCGGTGCGGGAGGTCCTTCTCCGAGCTCGGTCCCGGCTTTTCGATGCCAGAGGACGTTGGGAGAAGGTCGCGGCCGGCGCCTTGACGAGAGCGTTGTCAGCGGGCGGGTGGCAGCCAGGGCGGCTTCCACACCGGCACGCTCCACCGCAGCTCGCCAGTATCGAGGTCGTAGGCGCGTAGGCTCCGCTCGCTGTCGAAGCGACGGGATGAGTCGACCGCCAAGTACAGCGACGAGCCGAGGACCGCGGCGGCAATGGGTGGAGCGCTACTGGCAACCCGAGCCGACCCGAGCTTTCTACCGTTGGCGAGGGAGAACGCTTGGATCACCGTGACGTCGTCGGCCCACCGGTCGTGGACGAACAGCTGTTGGCGATCGTCGGAGACCATCGAACGAAGGCTCGTGCCGGTCGCGATCTGGGTCTTGAGGCGCGGCTCGCCGGAGTTGCGATCCCAGACCTCGAGGTACAGCTGCTGCTCGCCCGGCGTCGTGCGCAGCGACAAGGCTGCGGCGTGGCTGTCAGCGAGGATCAGTTGTTCCGAGATGCTCTCGCCGGTCGAATAAGGCGCGCTACGAATGGACCGTAGACTCTCGGGAACCGTGACCTTCGGCACCTCGACCTGACGGATCGCGGACCCTTCGAGGTCGAGCTCCATTCGCCCTTCGCCGTGGCGACTCTCCCGTTCGAGCGTCTTGTCGCTTGGCCGGGCGCCTCCCGCGTACCAGGAGCGTGCCTGCCAGTCGAGCACCGCAGCGCGCCCATCGCTGCATGCCCGCAGCTCGAAGTACCGGCCGGGTGCCGGGGCGATCGCTACCCAGAGCGGGAGCTCGATTGAAGGAAGTGCCAAGGCCGGCATGCCGTCAGCGATGCCGAGCGCCACCAAGATGATCGCGTTCGCGGGCTCCGGATCGCTGGCGATCGCCAACAGCTGCTCGTCGATAACCAACAACGGTGTGAGGCTGCGCTCGGATTGCCACAAGGGCTCGCCCGTGGCGATCCGGATCGCTCGGAGGCGGCCGTCGGGCGCGGGGAAGTAGGCCGCGCCATGACGTTCGTCGACAACCGCGCGGTCGAGCCGAACCGGGCGGCGGGCGGTCACTTCTGGGCGAGCAGAAACCGACATCGGTGTCGCGAGCGCGCAACCGATGCCAAGGACGAGCCCGAGGGCGGCAGCGCCGGCACTGCCTGACGGCAGCCCGGGCGTCGACCACCCACCCTCGAGCCATCGACCGGAACTCTGGCGCCATCGGCGCGTCATGGGACGGATCACTCTTCCGGCGCGGGCGGCTGCGGCCGCGACGCGATCGCCTGGAAGAGTTCCTCGACCACGTCTCCGAGATCAAGGGTGTAGCGGGCGAGGTCGTGCAACCGGTCCTCGACTTGCTCCGGAGATAGGCGCGCGAACCCGGCGTCGCGGGGCCGGATCTTGTGGGTCATCCGTTCGTCGAGCGAGCGCAGGCGTTGATAGGCAGCCTGGAAACGTTCGGGGTCCATCAGCGATCCAGCCGGGCTGCAGCGGCGGTGGCGGCCTGGCCCTCGCGCTCGATCCAGCGCTCGAAACCGCGGCGCAGGATCTCGCGCTCGCTGTCGAAGCTCAGTTGGTCGATTGCCCGGCTCCATTCGAGCCAGGCGGCGCCTGAGACCTCGCCGGGGTCGTAGTCCGCGGTCGAGCCTGCGACGTAGGTGCACAAGAAGAAGTCGACGCGCTTGCGGACGCGGACCCCGCCGCGGCCTTCGTACTCGTAGCGCACGTCGCCCAGCGGCTCGACCGCGCGGCTCGAGACCCCGGTCTCTTCGCGGATCTCGCGGATTGCGGCCTGGGCGGGAGACTCGCCCCGCTCGATCCGGCCCTTGGGCAGCTGCCAGCGCGATCCCTCGGCGGTCGAGATCAGCAGCACCTGGTCCTCGAGATAGACCACGCCGCCGGCCGAAACTTGATCGACGTGGCGCTTTCTCGATGAGGCGGCTACCGCCGGTTCGTTCAATTCACCTGCTCCGGCTCAAAACTCAGGTTCGGCAACGACGCCGAGTCGATACCGACGCGGGACAGCGCCCTCGCCCAGGTTTCGGCGGGGTTGGGCACAAACACCAGGTCGGGCTCGACCGGTGCCAGCAGCCAATCGTGGCGCGCGACCTCGAGCACCAGCTGGCCGGGGCTCCATCCCGCGTATCCGAGCAGCAGCCGGAGCTCGACTGGCGGCTCGAGCGCCAGCGACGCCAGCGACTTCAGGTTCTGGGTGATCCCGACACCGGGCGCGACCTCGCTGGAACCGTCGTCGCTCCGCGGGCGGCTCGAGCTCGGGAACAGCACCGTTCCGACATGCGGCTGCACCGGGCCGCCCATGTAGGTCGGGGTGCTCGGATTGCCCCGCCAGTCGATCGACAGTCCCTCGAGAACCTGACGGACCGTGAGCTCGGTTGGGCGATTGACCACGAAGCCGAAGCTCCCCTCGTCCTCGTGGGCGGCGAGCAGCACGACGCTCTTGAAGAAGAACGGATCCTGCACCTGGGGCATCGCGAGCAGCAGCAGGGGCGCCCGCAGGCTCTTGAGCGGTTCCATGCTCGGAATCTTAGCTCGGGATCGCAGAGACCGAGACCGACGCTCGCCTCGCGGCTGCGGCGGGCTCGAGGGTTGCACGCGGGCTGCTAGTCTTAGGCGCTCGATCGGCAAGGCCCGGGGCCCTCACTGGCCCTGGTCCCGTTCCTGCTCGCATCGGACTCTGTTCATCGGCGTTTGTTCGGTTCTCGTTCGGTGCGTGATTGTTGCGAGCACCCCCCACGACCCCGGAGTTGCGAGAGATGAAGATGGATAGTTTCGGGTGCCGCCTCGATCGCACACTCGGCGGACAGAAGGTTCGGATCGCCAGCCTGCCTTTGCTCGAGAGGCAAGCGCCCAGCGTCGCCACCCTGCCCTACGCGCTCAAGGTGCTGCTCGAGAACCTGCTTCGTCGCGAAGACGGTGACGTGGTCAGCAAGGGCGATATCGAAGCCCTGGTGGCATGGCAGCCCGAACGGGCGCCCAGTGCCGAGATCGCGTTCATGCCCGCACGGGTCCTGCTCCAAGACTTCACCGGTGTGCCCGCGGTGGCGGATCTGGCGGCGATGCGTGACGCGATTCGCGACATGGGCGGAGACCCCAACAAGATCAATCCGATGCAGCCGGTCGAGCTGGTGATCGACCATTCGGTCCAGGTCGATGAGTACGGTTCGGCGGCGGCGTTGTTGATCAACGCCGAGCGAGAGTTCGAGCGCAACCACGAGCGCTATCTGTTCTTGCGCTGGGGCCAGCGGGCGTTCGACGGCTTCCGGGTGGTGCCGCCGGCCACCGGCATCGTCCACCAGGTCAACCTCGAGGACTTGGCGAGGGTGGTGATGACCGAGAAATCGGCCAATGGCGGCCCTCCCTATGCCTTCCCCGATACTCTGGTGGGAACCGACTCCCACACCACGATGATCAACGGTCTGGGAGTCCTCGGTTGGGGGGTCGGCGGGATCGAGGCCGAGGCGGCGATGCTCGGCCAGCCGATCTCGATGCTGATTCCCCAGGTCGTCGGCTTCCGGATGGCCGGCGTGCTGCCCGAAGGCGCGACCGCGACCGACCTGGTGCTGCGGGTCACCGAGATCCTGCGCGCGCACGGCGTGGTCGGTAAGTTCGTTGAGTTCTTCGGTCCCGGCCTGGCTGGGCTCCGGTTGGCCGACCGCGCGACGATCGCCAACATGGCACCCGAGTACGGCGCGACCTGCGGCATCTTCCCGGTCGACGAAGTGGCGCTCGACTACCTCAAGTTCACGGGTCGCAAGCCCGAGCGGCTCGCCCTGGTCGAGGAGTACACCAAGGAACAGGGGCTGTTCCATACCGCGGACTCGCCCGAAGCTCGCTACAGCGAGCGGTTGGAGCTCGATCTGGGGAGTGTGGAGCCGAGCCTGGCGGGGCCGCGGCGACCCCAGGATCGAATCGCGCTCGGCGGCGTCAAGGCGGGATTCCTCAAGGAGCTCCCCGCTCTTGCGAGCGCCCGGGTCGCGCGCGCTGCTGCCAACCGAACCGTCGCGGCGGCGGAGCCGGCGACCGCGGTCGCGGTGCTGAACGGCCAGGAGGTGGCGCTGCGCGACGGCTCGGTGGTGATCGCCGCGATCACCAGCTGCACGAACACCTCGAATCCGTCGGTGATGATCGCTGCGGGTTTGGTGGCGAAGAAGGCTGTCGAGCTCGGGCTCGCGAGCCGGCCTTGGGTCAAGACCAGCCTGGCTCCCGGTTCGAAGGTGGTCACCGATTACCTCACGGCCTCGGGCCTGCTGCCGTACCTCGAGCGTCTCGGCTTCTTTGTTGTCGGCTATGGCTGCACGACTTGTATCGGCAACAGCGGACCGTTGCCGCCGCCGGTGTCGAAGGCGATCGCCGAGGGCGAGCTGGTGGCGGTCTCGGTGCTCAGCGGCAACCGCAACTTCGAGGGCCGGATCTCGGGCGAAGTGCGCGCCAACTACCTCGCGTCGCCGCCGCTGGTGGTTGCCTACGCGCTCGCCGGGGCGATCGACATCGATCTGACGACCGAGCCACTCGGCGAAGGCGCCAACGGTCCGGTGTTCTTGCACGAGGTGTGGCCCAGCCAGCAAGAGATCGAAGATGTGATGCGGGCCGCGGTGCGGGCCGAGATGTTCGAGCGCCAGTACGCGTCGGTGTTCGAGGGCGACCAGCGTTGGCGTGATCTGTCGATTCCCGAGGGCGAGACCTTCGCCTGGGGCGAGTCGTCGACCTACGTGAAGCAGCCGCCGTTCTTCACTGGCATGCCTCGGCAGCCGGAGCCGGTGGTAGACATCAGCGGCGCGCGCGTGCTGGCGCTGCTCGGCGACTCGGTGACCACCGACCACATCTCGCCAGCAGGCGCGATCAAGGCCGACAGCCCTGCGGGACGGTACCTGAGAGAGCTCGGCGTCGAACCGCGAGATTTCAACAGCTATGGCGCGCGTCGCGGCAACCACGAAGTGATGATGCGCGGCACCTTTGCCAATGTGCGGTTGCGCAACCGCTTGGTGCCAGACATCGAAGGCGGCTACACCCTGCACCTGCCGAGCGGCGAGTCGATGAGCATCTACGACGCGGCGATGCGCTACCATCAGGACGGGGTGCCGCTGATGGTTATCGCCGGCAAGGAGTACGGCACCGGGTCATCGCGCGTCTGGGCGGCCAAGGGCTCGTCGCTGATCGGAGTCCGGGTGGTG
>JAQBHE010000016.1:0-9942 GCA_032128015.1 Holophagae bacterium | reverse complement strand
CCGACTGAGAAGACACACCAATGCCCGCTCGACTTCGTCGCCTACTCGCTGCAACGGCGCACGCCCCAACAGCTCTTCACTCGGCCGCCCAAGCTCGGCCGCTACGTTCGGAAGGGACACGCCGGTCGCCTCTGCACGACTCCGGGGAACCGCTGCGGCGCCGGCCACCGAATACTCGGACAGGCCCTCTTGAACGGCGAGCGCACGATGGCTGGCACCAACCCGTACCGACCAGAAGCGTTTGAGTCGGAGCGACCCAGGCCGCTCGTCGCGTTTGAGAAGCTCGAAGTAGTCATCGGCGAGACGCTGCGTTTCCGGAGAAAGCTCTCGATCGTGGCGCGAGAATCGGCCGTTGGCGCAATGGTTCAAGGGGGCTGCGTACGCTCTTCACGGAGGTCGAGCAAGGCATCTTCGGCGAGCGCGTCCAGCTTGCCGGCCGCGACATCGCGCTCGAGCTTGCTCATTCACCAAGTGAACCAAGCGTCTGGCCTGGCACCCAACGGACCAAGCTCAGCAGCCGGCGGGGCCGGTCTGCCGCGGCCGCTTGGCTAGGTGGCCTCATCCCGGATCTTCCACCCCAAGATCACGAAAGATCTTCCGAGCGAGATGGTCGTTGATCTCGCGGTGTCGAGGAACTGCGGATCGCAGGTTCAGACTCGGGTTGTGCCACCACGAGTGCCGGCCACCTTCCCGAAGGAGCTCGCAGCCATTCTGTTCGAGGTGCCGGATCAAGTCCCGCCGCTTCATACGGCGATGACGAACTCCTCGAAGCTCTCGCCAGCGGCCGCCAAGGCATCCGAGCGGTTGAGCTCGAGCGCCTCACGAAGGGTTATCCGGAGTGTCTCCAGTAGCTCCTCGCGCGTACGCTCCTGGCAATTGACGCCCGGGACCTCCTCGATCCACCCGATCCACCAGTCGCCGTCCTGCTTGGCTACCGCCGTGTACGTACCGCTCACAGGCCCAGTGTAGCCGAACGATCCATCATGGTTGCGGCGTCACCGGCGCTAGGGCGCATGCGCTGGGATGCGGCCCGCGTCGGGAGCGAATCAAACCGACCGCACCAGTTCAAGATCAACGCTTCCATAGGTCGCCGCATCTAAGGGAGTAAGGTCAATCCGGCGTGGTTCTCGTTCAGCGGCGGCTTGGCTCCAGGCTTCGATCAGGTCCTATCGGTGCAACGTAGCCCATTCCACAACCAGTCCGAGAGCCCTCCCTGGCAACGATCCCGAGGAGATCGAGAAGTCCGAGATTGAGATGACCGCCTCATGTTCAGCGTATCGCGCGTGAAAGTGGGGCGGCGGATGATCGCCAAAGTACATCCTGATGATGATGCCGTAGAACCGGCTGAGCTCAGGCATGAACGGGAGCTGTGGCGTCGTTCAAATCCGCCAGCGACTTCCCAGTCAGCTGTAGGTAGAGGCTGTCCGCGCAGAGGTCTAGCTCACCCGGCCACGTGATGCCTCGATCGGGACCCAGGGACACAGATTCGAACAGGGACCTGTCCGACCAGGCCGCAAAGACTCCCTTCCCTGCGAGGCGGCTGAGGTCCAACTCGCCTTCTACCCCGTCGTCGAAGCGTACCCACACCTTGAAGCCACCCAGCGCTCGCACCGACACCACTCGCCTCATGTCCTGATCCTACCTGCGGCCGAACGATTTTCTTGACTAGCCCGGGCCGTCGAGCTCGCCGGCAGGTTCTGATGAGTACCCTGGACGGCAGTGCGGATCGCGAGCGTTTCTAGGCACCGGCAGTCGATCACGCCCCGAGCAAGACGCCGTCGGCGCGTAAGCGCCCGATCTCCGCATCCTCGTAACCAGCCGCGCGCAATACCTCTTCGGTGTGCTCGCCGAGCCGAGGTGCGGCGCGCTGGATGCCGCCGGGGGTGCGGTCGAAGTGCACCGGCACCCCGGCGACCCGAACATCGCCGTAGCCGGCGTGGCGGATCACCGGATTCATCGCCATCGCAGTAACCTGAGGGTCGGTGAAGAACTCCAGGTGGGTGCGCACCGCCGCGCACGGTACTCCCTGCTCGACCAGGGTCGCTTCCCACTCGAGACCGGTGCGCTCGAGGAATAGCGGCTGCAAGCGCGCCGAGAGCTCCTCGGCGCGGGCGACCCGCTTGGGATTGGTGTCGTAGTCGGGGTGCTCGCCGAGCTCAGGGACGCCGAGGGCCTCGCACATCAGTCGCCAAAACTTGTCGGTGCCAGCGGCAATGAAGATCGGGGTCTTCTTGGTCTCGAACATTCGATAGGGATAGATCCCGGGCGGACCGTCTTCTGCGACTTCCAGCGGCTCGACGTAGTAGTGCGACTGCACCGACAGGATCGCCTGCAGCAACGAGGTCTCGAGACGCTGGCCCTCGCCGGTGCGCTCGCGGTGGTAGAGCGCGGCGTTGACCCCGGCGACCATCAGCATCGCCGCCTGATAGTCGGAGACCGCCACCGAGCAGATCGCAGCCACCCCGCCGTGACGTTGCTGGAGGTGGGCGGATCCGCCCATCGACTGCAGCACCGGGTCGTAGCCGGGGCGGTCGCGGTACGGGCCTGTGGAGCCGAACGCGCTCGACGAGGCGTAGATGATCCGTGGGTTGCGTGCTTGGAGGCGCGGATAGTCGATGCCGAGCCGCTCGGTGACCCCGGGACGGAAGTTCTCCATCACCACGTCGACATCGTCGACCAGCCGGTAGACCACTTCGCGACCGGCTGGAGAGCGCAGGTCGATGGCGACGCTGCGCTTGTTGCGGTTCCAGCCCTGGAAGAACCGGCTCTCGCCTTTGATGAACGGGCCCCAGTGACGGCAGAGGTCGCCGGTGAGCGGCTCGATCTTGACCACGTCGGCGCCCAGGTCGCCGAGCAGCATGGCGCTGAACGAGCCGTTGATGAAGCTGCAGAAGTCGAGCACCCGGACCCCGACCAGGGGTCCTTGCGGCGGCTCCTGGGTAGGTGGCCGTGCGCTCATCCGGTTCGCTCCGAGCTCGGCCGGCTGACTTTGTACACCAGCGAAGCGGTCGCGACCAGACGACCCGACGGCGTCGCCACCTCCGCCTGGCAGAAGACGATCGAACCACCGCGCCGCGTCACCCAGCCCTCAGCGACCATGTCCTCGTCTTGGACCGCCGACAGGTAGCTCACGTGCATGTCGACGGTGAAGAAACCGCGGGGTTCGTCGTAGGCGCTGCCCACCGCCGGCACCACCACGGTGTCGACCAGGGTCGCGATGGCGCCGCCGTGGACCAAGCCTTGGAGCTGCGTGACCTCGGGACGGTAGGGCAGTCTCATCCGCGCGTAGTCGACCCGGACCTCTTCGATCTCGAGTCCCACCAGTCGGGGAAAAGAGGGACGATCGCCCCACTTGCCAAATCGGCTCCAGCGTTGGCGGTCGGTTGGCAGCGGAGCGAAGCGTTGCGCGCGCGCGGACGGGCTGCGGGTGTCGGTGGTCATGGCGGTGGATCGTAGCAACCCCGATGTGTCCGAGTGATGGCACCGAGGCAGATGTCGCCTCGAGGCGACAGGGTTTCGGTGCCTGATCTTGCTACCGCTGATCAGGTCGAGCGCCCGGCGGGATGCCCCTTGCGCGCTCGATCGTCGTGGTAGCATGCATCCCGTCACGAGGAACCCCAATGCTTCCAGCCCGCAGATGGCTGCCGCAGCGAGAGTGCTGGCCGGTGTTTTCCGCTGGAGGCCCGTGTCTCGATCTGACTCGTACGTCAACGGAGGTTGCAACCATGTTCACGCGTTCGCTTCGCGATCGGTTCCCATCCCTCTCGAACAGCGTTCTCCGATCCCTACTGGCCACTGCGGTCCTGGTGGTGCTGCTACCGCTCTCGGCTCGTGCCCACACGGTCCCGAACGGCAGCGGGTGTCATCCCCACGACGGCGATGGAACCGACCACGCCCACCTGAGCGTCACCGGCGGGGCGGTGAGCGAGGCGGCCGGCACCGTTACGTTCCACGTCCGCTGCGCCCCTTGTGCCTCGATTCACGCCACGACTCATTGGTCCACGATGAACGGGACGGCTGTGGCGCCCGGCGACTACACGGCTCTCGTTAATCACTTCATCCAAATCGGGAACGGCTCTGTCGGGAACACTCCCGACGAGGATTGGCCGGTCCCGGTGACGATCAACAACGACACCGACTTCGAACCGAACGAGTTCTTTTCTCTGGTCTTGAACACCGGTCCCGGCGAGCCGTCGGTTGGCGAGCCCTGTCTGTTCATCGACAACACCAGCGCTATGGCCACGATCGAGAACGATGACCCGGAGAACACGCCGCCGACCGTCGCCGCCACCACCAATCCGGTCGTGGTCAACGAGGGCCAGACCGCCAACAACACCGGCACCTTCTCGGATGCCCAGGGCAACGCCACGGTGACCCTCTCGGCTTCGATCGGCTCGATCGTCAAGAACGACGGCGCTGGCACCTGGAGCTGGTCGTTCGGCACCACCAACGGTCCCGCCCAGAGCCAGACGGTGACGATCACAGCCACCGACGATATGAGCGCGATGGCGACCGCCACCTTCGGGTTGACGGTCAACAACGTCGCGCCGACCGTCGCTGCGCCCACAACTGCGCCCGAGCCTTCCGACGAAGGCGCGTCGGTGACCGCGAGTGCTGACTTCACCGATCCGGCGGGGGCGCTCGACGCGCCGTTCACCTGCACCGTCGACCATGGCGACGGCTCTGGCGCTCTTGCGGGGACGGTCGTGGGCTTCACTTGCACCGGCCCGAGCCACATCTATGCCGACAACGACAGCTTTGATGTCGAGGTCTGTGTCACCGACAAGGACCTCGGCACGGGTTGCGAGACGTCGACCCACGTCGTCGACAACGTTCCGCCGACGGTCGACCTACCGGTCACCTCACCCGAGCCCTCCGATGAAGGCTCGGCGGTGACCGCGAGCGCCGACTTCACCGATCCGGCGGGAGTGCTCGACGAGCCGTTCACGTGTACCGTCGATCACGGCGACGGGTCCGCCGCCCTAGCCGGGACCGTGGCGGGCTTCACCTGCACCGGCCCGAGCTACACCTACGCCGACAACGGCAGCTACGACGTCGAGATCTGCGTCACCGACAAGGATGCCGGCACAGGTTGTGAGACCTCGACTCATGTCGTCGAAAACGTCGACCCCACGATCACCGCGAGCACCAACTCGGCCGAGGAATGCGGCGACACCCCCGACGGCGCACCGGTCGACATCACCGTCGACTTCACCGACCCGGGGTTCGACTCGGCGGTCGCGGGCACGCTCGAGCACTTCGACAACTCGACGATCGACTGGGGCGACGGCACCCCCGTCGAGACTGCGACCGTGGACAAGACCCCCGGCAGCGCGGGAGTGGACACCACCGGCACGGCGAGCGGCACCCACATCTACGCTTCCGGCGGCATCTACACGATCACGGTCACGATCGAGGATGACGACGGCGGCACCGACTCCACGACTCTCACCGCGCTGGTTACCGGCGTGGGCCTCACACCGACCGGCCTGCTCGGAGTCGTGGGCACCGACTGGAAGGACGTGGTCAACATCCAGAAGAAGAAGGCCTCGATCGAGGTTCAGGGTCCTTTCCTCGGACCCGGCAAGGCTGCTTTCCCGGTGAGTAGCGTGCTCCAGCTCTACGTCCTCACCTGCGACGGCGACGATCAGATCCACGTCAATCACGATGTCGTCGTTCCTGCGATCCTCGACGGTGGACCGGACAACGACCACATTGACGCAGGTGGCGGTCCCACCATCCTGCTCGGTGCCGAGGGTGCCGATCACCTCGTCGGCGGCAATGCCAACGACGAGGTCTACGGGGGCCCCGGCGACGACAACCTGAACGGAGGAAAGGGAGTCAACACCCTCGACGGAGGTCCCGACTTCGACAAGTGCAACGCGGCGCAGGGAACCAACACCCTCGTCAGCTGCGAGCAGTAGCTGCCGCAGCTGCGGGTGCGGTGGGCCGCTTGACGGCGGTCCACCGTTTCGCGACGATGGGGTGTCGTTCGACGCAGTTCGTGACCTCGTGTCCACAACCTTGTGCCCGCTCCTCGGGCGCTCGGACGCCACCTACCTCAAGCCGAGTCGCTCGACCAGCGCCAGAAACCTCGGCTCGTCGCGAAGGCGGTCGAGACCGGGCTTGGTCGCGAGGTAGACGATTCCCGGGTCGTGGCTCGCCAGCGCTTGCTCGAGGCGATCGAGCGCCGCGTCATGATCGCCCAGTCCGACCTCGACGAAGGCGATCTCGAAGTCGGGCGCCAGCGCTGAGCCGGCGTCGCCCGCGCGCTCCTCGATCTGCCTGAGCCGTTCGAGTACCTCATGAGCCTCGTCGCTGCGGCCGAGGACGCCGAGGACGAGGCCGAGTCCGGCGAGCGTTCCCGCGCCGCCGTCCGACAACTCGGCGGCGCGTTCGAATGCCGGCACCGCCTCCGCCCAGCGTCCCTCGGCGACCCTCAGGAACCCGAGCTCACGGTGGACCATCACGTTGCTCGGTTGATGCTCGAGCGCGGTTTGGAGCTGGGTCTCAGCGCGCTGGTAGAGGCCAGCGGCGGTGAACACGGTCGCGGCCTTGACCTCGATGATCCGTGACGCGGGATCGGCGGCGAGCGCTTGCTCCACCTGCGCCACCGCCTCGTCGTGGCGGCCGGTGGCCATCAGCATCATCGCGTACCAGTGGTGGGCCATCGCATAGCCGGGATCGAGCTCGAGCGCCCTCCTGAAGCTGGACTCGGCGCCGATCCAGTCCCAGTCATAGAGATAGCGCGCTAGGCCGAGCGACGCATGGGCCTGGGCGAGCGCGGGATCGAGCTCGAGGGCACGCAGCGCCGCCGCCTTGGCCTGGGGTAGGGAATCGGCGGGCAACCACACTCCGTAGAGACCCAGCAGCGCCAGCGAGTCGGCCAGGCCCGACCAGGCGGACGCGAGCTCGGGCGCGAGCTCGGTGGCGCGTTCGAAGTGGGGGACCGATGCGATCAGATCTTCGCCGCGCCGGGTCGACCACAGAGCTCGTCCGGCTTCGACCTCGCCCGCGGCCTCGGGCTGCGCGGCGGCCTCGGGCCGCGCGGCGGCCTCTGCGGTCGCGGTGGCGGTCGGCGCGCTCTCGGCGGCTTGCTTGCAAGCGCCAGTCGTCAGGACACCGCAGGTCGTCGCGGCGACCAGAAGAGCGCGAAGGCGACCCGCGCGCCGACCGTTTCGCGCTCCGAGGCTTCGCCGGACAGGGTGCGGTTGTGAAAGAGTTTGCGCGCTTCTCATCTTCTCGGTGCCGCTGCCGTGCCGGCGGCGTCTGACTCCGTCATCTGCAAGGACCCGCCGTGCTAAGAGTAGCCCACGCTTGTCTGGCGAACCGGGTTGGCCGCTTGGCCCTGCTGGCAGTCGGCTGCAGCGTCAGTTGCATCGGGTCGCCGCCGGCTAGCGAAAGCGCACCCGGCGACTGGACGCACTACGGCGGCGAAGCGGGCTCCACTCGCTGGAGCTCTCTGAGCCAGATCGACGCGACCACGGTGCAACAGGTCGGGATCGCCTGGACTTGGGACTCGATCGACAACGCGATTCTCGCCGAGGGTCCGGCGGTGCGTTCTCTGGGTTTCCAGGTCACGCCGTTGGCGATCGCTGGCGTGCTCTACCTGAGCACGTCGCTGAGCCGAGTGGTCGCCCTCGATGGCGCGACCGGCGAGACCCTCTGGGTGTTCGACCCCGAGGCCTATCGGCAGGGTCGTCCGCCGAACTGGGGGTTCGTCCACCGCGGGGTCGCCTACTGGCGACGCGGCGATCGGAGTCGGATCGTGCATGCAGCGGGCAACGGCCGTCTGTACTCGATCGACGCCGCGACCGGCATCGTGGACCCCTCATTCGGCGACGGCGGTTCGGTCGATTTGCGCGACGGACTGGCGCGATTGTCGGCTTCCGGCCAGCTGGGAAACTCATCGCCGCCGGTGGTCTGGCGAGATGTCGTGATCGTCGGCTCGTCGATCCCCGATGGAGCGCGCACCACCTCGATGCCCCCGGGCCAGGTGCGCGCCTACGACGTCGAGAGCGGCGAGCGCTTGTGGACGTTCGATCTGGTGCCGCCTCCCGGCACCCCGGGCAGCGAGACCTGGGAGGACGGCGCTTCGGCGGTCGCCGGTTCTGCCAATGCCTGGGCGCCAATGAGTGTCGACACAGAGCGTGGCATGGTGTACTTCGGTACCGGCACCCCGACCAACGACTTCTACGGCGGCCATCGCCTCGGCGACAACCGCTATGCCGAGAGCATCGTCTGCCTGCGGGCCGCCGACGGCGTGCTTCTGTGGTCGTTCCAGACCGTGCACCACGGTCTGTGGGACTACGACCTGCCGGCGGCGCCGATCCTCGCCGAGCTCGAGATCGAGGGCCGCGAGGGTGAGGGCAGGATCCCGGTGTTGATCCAGCTCACCAAGCAGGGCTTCACCTTCGTCTTCAACCGCCGCACCGGCGAGCCGGTATGGCCCATCGAAGAGCGCGCGGTGCCCGCCTCCGAGGTACCGGGGGAGCGTGCCGCCGAGACCCAGCCGTTTCCGACCCGGCCGCCGCCCTTCGAGCGTCAAGGGGTCAGCGTCGACGACCTGATCGACTTCACGCCTGCGCTGCGCGCCGAGGCGCTCCGAATCGTTGAGCGCTACCGCCTCGGGCCGCTGTTCACGCCGCCGATCGTGCGCGACGAGGTGGTCGGGAAGCTCGGCACCCTGCAGCTCCCGGGGACCAGCGGCGGCGCTAATTGGGGCGGCGGAGCGGTCGATCCGGAGAGCGGCAGGCTCTACGTGCCGTCGATCGCCAGCCCGATCGTCGTGGGCCTGGTGCCGCCGGACGCCGCGCGCTCGGACTTCCGTTACTTGCGACCGGGCCTCGAGCGCGCCGAGGGTCCCGACGGGTTGCCGTTGCTCGCGCCGCTCTACGGCCAGGTCACCGCGATCGATCTGCGGCGCGGCGAGATGGCGTGGCAGGTCGCCCGCGGCGACGGTCCGCGTGAGCATCCGCGTCTGCGACAGCTCGACCTGCCGCCCTTGGGTCAGGTGGGCAGGGCCGGTCCGTTGCTCACCCCGACGCTGCTGTTCGTCGCCGATGGCACGTCACAGACGAACTCCGCCGGACGCTGGGGGGGCAGCCGCGCACTTCGTGCCTACGATCCCAAGACCGGCGTCGTGGTCTGGAGCTTTGATCTGCCGGCCCAGGCCAGCGGCGTGCCGATGACCTATCTGGCGGGCGGCCGACAGTTTCTCGCGATCGCAGTGTCCGAACCGGACCAGCCGCAGCAACTGGTGGCGCTTTCGTTGGTCGAGGAGGGAAGCGCCAAGGTGGAGTGATCTGCGTCGAGTGATCGAAAACGAGGCGTGCCCACCCCCAGGGGTGGACGAGTGGGCTTCGTGGCGGTCAGAATGAGCCATGGAGCGCTTGCGCAGGTCGATGTTCCCGACCTCGATCTGCCCGGCCCATGAACTTCGAAAGGTGGATCTGATGAAGACCAGTTCACGACGCCAGTGGTCGTTGTTCCTCTCCCCGCTCCTGCTCGTAACCCTGGTGACCGCTGCCGCGGCGCAGAAACCGGTGCCAACGTGGCCGGACGAGATGGCGGCGGCGATGGGCAAACAGATATTTCAAACCTACTGCGCAAGCTGCCATGGCGAGAGCGCGGTCGGCGACGGCGATGTCGCGGAGTACCTGAAGGTCAAGCCGGCCAATCTCACCCAGATCCAGAAGATCCGCGGCGGCGCGTTTCCGTTCACGACCGTCGTCGACATGATCGATGGCCGGGTCAAGGTGAAGGGCCACGGTCAGGGCGAGATGCCGATTTGGGGCGACGCCTTTCGGCGTGCAGAAGGCGGGCGCACCGCCGAGGAAGTGGCGGCGAAGATCGACCATCTTGCGCACTACCTGTGGTCGATTCAGAAATACTGAATCGGCGAGACCGCTAGCCGCGCCCCTCCGCGTGCTTACGCCGGTG
>JAQBHE010000015.1:0-3805 GCA_032128015.1 Holophagae bacterium | reverse complement strand
ATGGGTCAACCTCCTTTGAGCTCTCAAGCTCGTCGTTTCCTGCAGCACCATTCTTGGCGACTGCGTTGGGAGGTTGGCCTTCTCATCCCATCTACCCCCAGAATGGCTAGCCGGAGCGGTGTTGTCCGGAAGGTTGTTGTTCGGGGTTTGCAGATCGCGATTGGTGTATGAGGATCAAGTCCCGGAACCGACCCCGCCCCCTAATCCCTTCCGGGGGTAGCGGCCGAGCTTGGGCGGCCGACGATCGAGCGAACACCATCGATCTACCTGCAGAGGACGAACGAGAAGAGACGCTCCGCGCGCGGTCTGCGCCACGACCTTTCTACACCTGTTTGCCGGCGATCCAGGTGGCAGTGACGGAGTTCGCCTCGAAGCTGTAGATCCAGTCGCGTACGCTGGGCCGGCTGACCAGCGCGAAGTCGGCGGCCTTGCCGGGCTCTAGCGAACCGACACGATCGCCTTCGTCAATCGCCATGGCCGCCACTCGCGTGGCGCCGGCGAGCACCTCGGCCGCGGTCATTCCTTGGTGGACGCTCGCTAGCAGCATCGCGAGCGGCAGGTGGTAGCTGGGCGCCGAGCCGGGGTTGTAGTCGGTCGCGACCGCCACCAAGGCTCCGGCGGCGATCAGCCGGCGGGCGGGCATCGGCGGCTGGCGCAAGAAGAACGCCGCGAACGGCAGGCCCACCGCGATCACCCCGGCATCCGCCATCGCCGCGATCCCACGCTCGGAGATGTGCTCGAGATGGTCGGCGGAGATCGCTCCGACCTCGGCGGCGAGCTCGCCGCCGCCACCGTCGCCGAGCTGGTCGACGTGGAGCTTGGCACCGAGATCGTGAGCGGCAGCAGCGGCGAAGATCCTGCGGGCGTCGTCGCGATCGAAGGCGCCGTCCTCGACGAAGACGTCGCAGAAACGCGCCAGGCCTTCGCCGGCCACCGCCGGGATCATCTCGTCACACAGTTGGGCCACGTAGCCGGCACGGTCGCCGTCGTGCTCGGGTGGCACGACGTGGGCGCCGAGGAATGTGGAGACGAGGCGCACCGGCTGGAGGCTCGCAAGCCGCCGGTAGACCCGCAGCAGCTTCAGCTCGTGCTCGAGCGACAGGCCGTAGCCGCTCTTGCACTCGACGGTCGTGACCCCGAGGCGGGCCATTCCAGCGAGCGTCGAAGCGGCACGCTCGACCAGCTCGTCCTCGCTGGCCGCCCGCGTCGCCCGCATGGTGCTGCGGATTCCGCCGCCCCGGCGCGCGATCTCGAGGTAGCTCTCGCCGAGCAGGCGGCGCTCGAACTCGTCGGCGCGCGAGCCGGCGAAGGCCAGATGGGTGTGGCAGTCGACCAGTCCCGGAATCACCATCTGGCCGCGGGCGTCGACGCTCGGCGCGTTGCCGTAGGACGCCGGCAGCTCCGCTTCGGGTCCGACCCACTGCAGGGCCCCGTCCTCCCACGTCAACGCCCCGGCCTCAATCTCGCCGATGTCGCCCTGCTGGTCGCCGGCGCGGCAGGTGACGATCCGCGAGGCGTTGCGCAGGACGCGGACGGTCATGCGGCGTCCACGGTCACCCGCGCTCGGTGGTAGATTCGTTTCGTGGTCGAAGTCGACGAGATCGAACAGGCGGTGCAGAAGCTCGCTCCCGACCAGCTCGCTGTCTTCCGCGAGTGGTTCTTCGAGTTCGATGCCCGGGTGTGGGATCGCCAGTTCGAGGACGATGTGGCCGCGGGTCGGCTCGACGCTCTCGCCACTGAGGCTCTCGAAGACCTCAGGGAAGGTCGGACTCGCAGTCTTTGAACCACCAAGCGAGCCCAGCCTTCTGGCGGCTCTACGAGGCGCTGAGCCCTGAGATCCGCGCGCAGGCAGATGTGGCCTTCCGGCGACTCCGGCAGAATCCGCGGCATCCTTCCCTTCACCTCAAGAAGGTCGGGCGATTCTGGTCCGTTCGTGTGGGCGCCGACCATCGCGTCCTCGCGGTCCAGGAGGGCTCCAACCTCGCGTGGTTCTGGATCGGCCGCCATGACGAGTACGAACGTCTCGTGCGAGATCGCTGACACGACAGTCACCGCAGCGCACCGACCGCGGCTTCGGCGGCGGCGACCAGGTCGCTACCCTCGACTTCACGAATCCCAGTGTCGAGGACGCCGCTCCACGGCAGGTCCTCCTCGCGGTGGGGAACGATCGAGCGCAGGTGGTGGTGTGCGGCCTCGACCCCGCGGCCCGGACGAAGCGGCGCCCGGTAGTCGAGGGCCTGGCACACCGTGATCAGTTCGATCCCGAGCACGGTGACGACGTTCCGGTAGACCTCGAGGAGCTTGAGCGCGGCGACCCCGCCCATGCTGACGTGGTCCTCCTGACCGAGGCTGGTGGGGATCGAGTCGACCGACGCCGGGTGGCACAGCACCTTGTTCTCGGACACCAGCGCCGCCGCGGTGTACTGCGGGATCATGAACCCGGAGTTGACGCCGGTCTCGCGCATCAGCAGCCGAGGCAGGTCGTCGTGACCATCGAGGAGCAGGAAGGTGCGGCGCTCGGAGATGCTCGCGAGCTCGGCGAGCGCGATCGCCGCGTAGTCGAGTGCTAGGGCAAGCGGCTGGCCGTGGAAGTTGCCGCCTGAGACGATATCGACGATGCCATCGTTTTCGAACACCAGCGGGTTGTCGGTGACCGAGTTGAGCTCGCGCTCGATCACCTCGCCGCAGTGACCGAGGGCGTCGCGGCTGGCACCGTGGACCTGGGGCACGCAGCGCAACGAGTATGGGTCTTGGACCTTGCCGCAGAAACGGTGGGACTCGAGGATCTCGCTGTCGCGCAGCAACTGGCGGACGTTCTGGGCCACCGCCCCCTGACCGGGGTGCGGGCGCACCGCGTGGACCCGCTCGTCGAACGGCTTGACGCTGCCGCGCAGCGCCTCGAGGCTCATCGCCGCGAGCAGGTCCGCGACCTTGACCAGCGACAGCGCTCCCGAAAGTACATGAGCTCCGTAGGCGCTCATCAGCTGGGTGCCGTTGAGCAGCGCCAAACCGTCCTTGGCCTCGAGCTCGATCGGTGCGAGGTCGTGCTCGGCAAGGCGCTGGGCCGCCGGGCACCGCTGCCGCAAGTCGCGATCCCAGATCTCGCCGAAGCCAAGCAACGGCAGCGACAGATGAGCGAGCGGGGCGAGGTCGCCCGAGGCGCCGAGACTGCCTTTCCGCGGCACCACCGGCACCAGGCCCAGAGCGTCGAGCTCGAGCAGGCGGTTGAAGGTCACAGCCGACACTCCGGAGTAGCCGAGACCGAGAGCGTGGATCTTGAGCCGCAGCATCAGCCGGGTGATCTCAGGAGACACCGGATCGCCGACTCCGACCGCGTGGCTGATCACCAGGTTGCGCTGCAGCCGGGTGAGCTCGCCTCTGCCGATTCGCTGCTGGGCGAGGATGCCGAAGCCGGTGTTGATGCCGTAGTAAGCCTGATCGGTCTCGAGCGCGCGCTCGACTCGGGAGCGCGACGCGAGCACCCGCGAAGGATCGCGACGCAGCTCGCCGAGGCTGCGCTCGAGGTCGGCCTCGAGACTCGCGAGACGAATCGGGACCGCGGTCACGGCGACGACCACCGCCGGCCGACGAGGGACCTGCAACGCAGGAATCGCCTCGTCGCCGGCAGATCGGACCGGCACTCCCGTTTCAGCTCTGGGGGTAGTTGGGATGAGAAGGCCAACCTCCTAACGCAGTCGCCAAGAATGGTGCTGCAGGAAACGACGAGCTTGAGAGCTCAAAGGAGGTTGACCCATGAAGCAGCGTAGCAAGAGGAACGAAGAGCGGCGAGTGATCGGCATGGACG
>JAQBHE010000014.1:0-14406 GCA_032128015.1 Holophagae bacterium | reverse complement strand
GCCCGTGATGGTCGAGCCAGTAGCGCTGGAACTCCTGGCGCGAGAGCTGCGGCAGACGCCGGAGCGTGAACACCATCTTGATCATCGAACCCTCCCAGATCCCCCGTCAACCTGGCATGGCGGCGTTTGCGGTAGCCTCGTGGGAAACCATGATTCCGATTTCTCCATTCTGATTCCAGAATCCACCTTAGCAACCTGTCCGAATTTCCGGGTCCATCTCTACCTCGATGCCGAGAGCGTTTTGCTCCACGGCTCGGCTCGACAAACGGAGAAGCCAAATGGCAATGCGATTACTCACGGAACCGCGCGGGGGAAGAGTTCCCGGTGCGTCGGATCGAGCAACCCTCCCCATCCTCGTGACCATGCTGCTCGGCATGTCCTTGGTCGGCTGCACCGCCATCGCCGAAACGGTCGCGAGCCACCTGGTTCGCGAGAGCTTGAAGCAGCAGCACCTGATACGCCTGATCGATGGCGACCACGCCATCTACCGTGAGTGCTTGATGACCCCTGGCGGAACCTGTCCGGACGCGAGTGCTGCACTGCTGTTCGCGAGCAGCCAGCAACCATCGACAGCTGCCGTGGCGGAGTTGAGCCCTTCATCCAAACGGTTTCTGGAGCAGCTCGAAGCCACAGATCCGGCGCGACAGGCCGCCCGCGCTCTGGAACACCCTGCCATGGGCTCCTTTGTCGGCCTTCACAACCACCTCCGGGGACACCAGGCCAAGGAAACCGATGCTCTTTCGATCTCGCGACAGCTAGCCTCGGCCGGCTCCTCTAGCCAGGTGAACATGAGGATCTCGCTGAGTGGAGTCCAGGAGCTCGCCGAGGCCGCGAACCGAACGACCGCGGCGGGAGGATGGTCTGCACTCGCGGACCGCACCCAGGAAGCGCTCGCGCAGTCCAAACCGGGCAGCCCCGACCACACTGCCATGGCCGCCGATCACCGGCGCGCGGTGTTTCTACGCGACTACACCAAGGCCTACTTCAGGAACGGCCGTTTCATCGGCATCGATCTGCAGGTCGACGAAACAACAGCGATCGCCGACTTGAAGGAAGAGCTCGCCAAACACCAGACCGTGTGCGACGCTTTCAACGCCGCCTCGGCGGCGGGATCGAGCGCGACACCAGGCTCAACCGCCGGCTCGACGGGCACCGGGTCGAGCTCCGACTGCACGGCGCTCGCCCAGAAGATCTACCGCGGAGTGCTCGGTTCGCAACTGGGCACCGGCCAGAAGCTCTATCTGCTCAAGATCGCGGAAGTCGGTTTCACACCTCGCGATGGAAGTCCGGGGTACCAGTTTCCATCGATCGACGTCAACATCGACCCCCTAGCCCAGCACATCGTTTCCCTCGAGTACGGTGGTCAAAGCGGCGCCAAACTCAACTTCACGACCGTCGGGTCCGACCTCGTCCGCGTGGTGCTGGAAGCGGTCTTCGATGCCCACGAGGGTCTGCCGGCAGTGACCGGCGCCACCGGCCTTCGACTCGATCCGGCCGAGTACAGCCTCCCGACCATGGACGACCTACCGAAGAACATCACCGACCATCTCACCGAGATGCTCAAGATCAACCAGGGTGCAACTGCCGCCGCCGGGGTCACGCTCGATCGAGTGATTCAGGGCATCGGCCCCCTCAGCCTCAACAACCGCGCGATCGAAGACCTCATCGTGACGATGGTGACGACCAGCGTCAAGAAGGCGATAGAGAAGGCAAGCTGGTGTTACTACTCCTGCGAGCTCAACCTTCAGATCGACGAAGCCAAGTCCAAACTGAGACACAACTCTGTCGATCTCGCGCTCGAGATCGGATCCTGAAGGCGCTCGCTCTGGTGTTCCGGCCGTACCCGGCACCGCTTCGAGGCCTCGGCCGCATCTCACCTACCTGGTCGACGCGCTGGGCGACCTGCGCGATCAAGCGCGGGCCGCCGCCGAGGGCGGGACTCGCCAAGCCGCTCGCGCCGCTCAGCCGCGAGGCTTGGCAGGAGCGACAGAGCAAGGAGGAACCGAGCGGATCCGGTCTCGCTGGGCTCGGCGTCGCGCTGCGTTGGGTTCCGTGGCTCCCGGTTGCTCGCTGAGGGCCAAGGCCGAGCCAGCTCAGAACCGAGTCAGCGCAGAACCTCGAACGCTTGGCGGTTACCGGGACCCGTTCGGTAGACGCTGAAGTCGTCATCGAAGGTTGCCACTCTTCGGATGCCCAGGCGATCCATGACCGCGAAGCTCGTTCGGTCCACGATCGAGAAGTCCTGATCCGCAAAGACTTCCCCGATTGCCCAGGCCCGCTCGAGATCGGCGGCGACGATCGGCTCGATCCGGGCGACTCCCCGACGCAGCCCGTCCCAGAAAGCTTCGGCGGCTCGACGGTGGATCCGGTAGCGGAGAAGTACCCAGGTCTCGACGAGTACGTGGTCGGTGGTAACCAGCGTCTCTCGGGCCCCGAGGATCGACCGCGCTCTTTGGTGGCTCCGATCGCCTGCGTCAGCAGCCGCATACCACGCCGACGTGTCTACGAAGAGACTCAATGACTCAATCGCGCCGGCCCATCGCCGCCGCCAGACCAATCATCTCGTCTTTGTCCCGGGAAATGTCCGAACCGCCAGAGTCACCGAGCGCAAAGACCGCTTCGACATCGGCCGTCGGCGTCTCCACTGTCAAGTCACGAGCGACGAGGCGACGAACGTATTCTGCGAACGAGATACCGAGGAGAGCTGCCTTCTCGCGAGCGCTCGCACGAAGCTCGGAGTCGAGAGTGATCTGGGTTCGAACCACCATGATGGCGTCATCATACCATCACCGAGCGCATGTGATTCCGCTCCGCTCAGAGCGTCCGTTCAGAGCGGATGGATCGCGTCGGTCGCGCCTTCCAGGAGACGGTTGAAGCGCACCCACGCCGACGCCAAGAGTGGTTGCAACCAAAAACAGTTGCACTTGCTCTCTTGCTCCCCTAGGATTCCGGTATGGGCCGGCGCGAGAAGCTGCTGAAGAGGTTTCTCGCAAGACCCCAAGACTTCAGCTGGCTGGAGTTGGAGACGCTGCTAGCGGGATTCGGCTACGAGATCAGCTCTGCGGGGCGCACCGGTGGTTCTCGTGTCCGCTTCGTGCATCCAGAGAACGGGCCGATCCGTCTGCACAAGCCACACCGGGGAAGCCTCCAGCAATACCAGCTGGAGCAGATACGAGCCTTGCTCGAAGAGGAAGGGCTGCTATGAGAGACATGATGGAGCACAAGGGCTATTACGGCTCGGTGCACTACAACGACGAAGACCGGGTCTTCTACGGCAAGCTGGAGTTCATCCGCGGCCTGATCAGCTACGAAGGTGAGGACGTCCGGTCCCTACGAACGGCATTCGAAGAAGCGGTCGATGACTACCTCGAGCTCTGCTCGCAGCAGAACCGGGAACCGGATCAGCCGTTCAAGGGCAGCTTCAACGTGCGGATCGGCAAAGAGCTGCATCGGCAGGCCGCGCTGCTGGCGCAGCAGCGCGGCTTGTCGCTCAACGCCTTCGTGATCGAAGCGCTCAAGAAAGCCGGCCAGCGAGAGCTCGAAGACTGAGCCGATGACCGGCTCGGCCACGGCGGGCGGCGGTCCGCTCGATCCGGTCTATCGAGCTCGACGCCGGCAGGCGGCGCCCAGCGAGGCGGTCGGCCCAAAGCACTCAAGCCGCCCGCAGCAGAAACTCGACCTTCACCGCGTCGAACGGGAATTCGATGCCGCCGTTCTCGGTCCGGTCGAGGATCCCTGCTTCGAGCAGCGCCGTGACGTCGCCATGCACCGCTTTGACGTCGCGCCCAACGCGCCGCGCGGCTTCGCGGATGGAGACCGAACCGGCGCCGCACAACGTCTTGAGCAGCTCCCAGCGCTTGGCGGTCAAGACACGCCACAGAAGCTCAGGCGCGGCAAAACTGATTCGCGCCTCGCGCTCTCGACGTCCGGTTTCCATGACGCGTGCCGCGTCCTCGAGGGTCTTGGTCAATGAACGGACTTCAAGAACGACCGTGCTCATGATTCCACCTCGCGATGTCAGCCTCGAAATCAGGCGTAGCGACCAATCGTGTCGCGCCAGCGCAGAGCGTCGTCCGGGCTCGAGATCGTGGTCGCCAGGCCCGCCATCGCCGTCACCGGAACCAGCAGCCGTTTCACTCCCAACGCGGCGAGACGGGGGATGTCCCCGAGATCGTCGGGGAGGCTCGCCGTGATCTCGATCTCGTCCGGATTGCGACCCGCTTCCTCGGCGGTGTGCTTCACCAGCTCGATGAGCTCGGCGGACGCTCCGCGCGCCGGGAAGAAGCCGTCGCCCAGCCGGCCGGCTCGCCGCGCTGCCGCCGGCGAATGGCCGCCGACGATGATGGGAACCGAGCCTCGCGCCGGGCGCGGACGGCAGTGGGCCGCGTCGAAGCTCACGAACTCGCCGTGGAAGGTCGGCGGGTCGCCGGTCCACAACTCGCGCATCGCGGCAATGTACTCGTCGGTACGTCGACCACGGTCGGTGAACGACGACCCGATCGCCCGGAACTCCTCCTCCAGCCACCCAACGCCGATGCCGAGGAGGACCCTCCCCCCGGCCAGATGGTCCAGGGTCGCGACCTGTTTCGCCAGGATCACCGGATTGTGCTGCGGCAGGATCACGATGCCGGTGGCGAGGCCGATACGCGAGGTCGCCGCCCCGACGTAGGCCATCCAGATCAGCGGATCGGGCAGCGGGATGTCGCAGCGGCCGCCCGCCATCTTGCCATCCGACGAGTAGGGGTAGGCCGACGCGTAGCCCTCGGGCACCACGGTGTGCTCGACCGTCCACAGCGAATCGAAGCCCGCCTCCTCGCCCGCCTGCGCCAGCTCGATGGCGCGCGCCGGGTCGACGTAGCGGCCGGTGTTGCAGTAGCGAAGTCCGAACTTCATGGCACTCCTCCGGCGGCGGTTGTCTCTCTAAGCTATACCACGTCCACCGCTGCGCTAACATGATCGCGATACAACTTCGAGGAGGATCCGAAGATGCGAGCCGTCGCACCGCTGTTCTCGCTGATCTCGCTGATCTCGATGCTGCTGCCGCTCCCCGCTCGGGCCGCGGACACAGCCGCCCAGGATCTCCACTTCGACTCGGGCGGCGTCAAGATCCGCTACCTCGTCCAGGGTGAGGGCGAGCCGGTGGTCCTGGTCCACGGCTTCACCGCGAGCGTCGAGACCAATTGGGGCGCTCCCGGCACCATCGACGCCCTGGCCAAGAACTACCGGGTGATCGCCATCGACGCCCGCGGCCACGGCAAGAGCGACAAGCCGCACGACCCCGCGGCCTACGGGTTTCGCATGGTCGAAGACGTCATCCGTCTGATGGATCACCTCGAGATCCTCAAGGCGCACATCGCGGGCTACTCGATGGGCGGCGGCATCGTG
Organism: Holophagae bacterium; assembly: GCA_032128015.1. Lineage (GTDB taxonomy): Bacteria > Acidobacteriota > Thermoanaerobaculia > Multivoradales > Multivoraceae > JAQBHE01. The sequence continues at coordinate 9,021 of JAQBHE010000014.1, read as the reverse complement.
CTCCAGGCCGTCGTCACCTATCCCGACCGGTTCTACTCGGCGATCCTCGGCGGTTCGGGCTGGCGGCCGCCGGGCAGCGGTTTCGAGGGCACCATGACCGCCCTCGCCGACTCCCTCGAGCAGGGCAAGGGTCTGGGACCCCTGATCGTCGCGCTCAACCCGGTCGGCCGACCCGCGCCGACGCCGGAACTGATCGCCGCGGCAAACGAGAGACTGCTCGCCACCAACGACCCCCTGGCGCTCGCCGCCGTGATCCGCGGTGGGGCGACGAACCGGCAAATCACCGCCGACGAGCTGAGGAACAACCGGGTGCCGATGCTGGCGGTGGTCGGCGAGATCGACCCGGTCAAGGCCGGCGTCGATGCCATGGTCGGTGTCGCGAGCAACCTCGAGGTCGTGGTGCTCCCGGGCCGGGACCACCTGAGCGCGGTCGCCGACCCCGGGCTCGCCAGCAGCATGCTCGAGTTCCTGGTGCGGCACTAGCGTCGCGCGTCGCGGGAGCTCTCGAGCGTAGGGTTCCCGCCTTCTCGGCGAAGATTCCGGCCATGGATCGGTTCGACAAGCTGGCGTACCCGGGAACAAGAACCTCGCCGAGTCGGAATCCCTGTTGCTGGTGATCACTCCTGAGACCCTGGCCTCACCCTGGTCCACGATCGAGCAGCGGGCGTTCAGCGCCGGCAACTCGGACTGGCGGGAAGGCCGCTTTCTGCCGATCTTCCTGCTTGACGCGACTCTGTCTCTGTTCACCTCAGCGCAGCAGTACGTCGATTGTCGAGCCGAGACCGGCGCCGAATACCAAGAGCAGTATCGACAAGCCCTCACCGAGATCGTGTCTCGTCTGCTCGGCTGGCAGTCGGTCACTCGGCGCCCCGCGCTGCCCTCCGAGCTCCGGATGCCGCCGCGGCCGGACTACGAACTTCCGGCGAAGCTCCGGCGCGACCCGGTCGAGGCCCTCGCCGGTTCTCACTTCTTCGACGACCCCAGGGAGAGCGGGCGTTGGGCCGAGGTCGTTGGAGTGCCAGCCAATGCGCTCGAAGCCATCGGCGATCCCAGCCTGGCCGGGTGGGGGACTGCGAGCGACTTGTGGTACTCTCGATTTAACCTGTGAGTTAAGCCTTGACGAAGGTTAACTCAGGAGTTAACGTGCGTCTAGTGTGGATCAGTTCACCGCAGTCTCCTTGGAGGGTTTTGGCGGTGGCAACGGCTGGCGGCAAGAGCCTCGTCGTCCAGCTCAACGAGGCCGATGAATCCGACCGCGATGCCGAAGACATGTATGACCTTCTTCGGGACACCGTCGCGAGAAACGGTCCAGAACAAAGCAAGCCCTTGATTCCCAGAGAAGGGGTTTACGAATTCAAGAACGACTCCTGGCGAGTGCCCTGGTTCTACGACGAAGGACGGCCCAAGCAAGATCGGCTGATCATCTGCACGCACGCCTTCAGAAAGCAGTCGCAAAGGACTCCTGAGAGCGAAAAGAGCAAGGCGATGAAGAGAAAAAGTCGCTACTTGAACGCGAAACGGAGAGGAGAGCTGAGAATTGGATAGAGAACGCACTATGAGACGGCTTCAGAACGTTGCGCGCCACGGGTTCCAGCGAGATCTACGGCGACTCATGGCGGCAAGGAAGTTGACCCAGGCAGACCTTGCTCGGATTCTGGGAGCCTCCGACGCTTACGTCAGCAGGCTCTTGAACAAGAACGAGAACCATCAGTTGTTGACGATGGTCAAGTGTGCGCAGGCCATGGACGCCTTAGTAGAGGTGCGTCTCGTGCAAGATGGAGGTGAATTCGTTCGTGTCATGAACCTCGACGAGGCGATCGCTTTCGACGAGCGGAAGCTCGCGAGCCAGGATCGCGACCCGTCAGGTCAGAAGCGCGCTCCCGCTGAACCCGCCAAGGTCCTCCCGTTCGTACTGTCCAGTACCAGAGCAAGTCACGCTGCGAATGGTGACGCGATCGCGATGAGGCTCTAGGAAGATGGCAGAACACGTCTGGTCGGTGTTGTGCCAAAGCGGCGTGATCGATCGCGATTCAAATCGTGTGAGTCTTCTCGAAGTGCCCGAGAAGGTGGCGATTGCTGGCGAGAAGGCGCTGGCGGAGGTGGAGACAGCAGCTTCGAAAGGGAAAGTGTTGGTCCCGATGCAGCTAGACATTGTGAGCTACTGGCTGCGATCCGACTTGTCGAAACCCGAGTCTGGAGCCGTCGGCCGGCTGACAATCGTCGCACCAGACGGGAAGCGCCTGGCAAGTCAAGAGTTCCCCATTGGCCTCAAGGAAAAAACGGGCTTCCGCCAGCGAATCAAGCTCCAGACTCTTCCTTATCGCGGACTAGGACACTACTGGTTCGTGATCTACAAGAAAACAGGTTCGAGGTGGCATCGGATGACACGGCTTCCTCTGGAACTCGTCTGCATCGAAGACCTTGCTTCTTCCGCTCCCAGCGAGCCTCAGCAGCCTTCCTAGAGCGATCTTCCTCCGTTCCTCGGCACTCAGGCTCTCGGCCCGAGCTTTGCCCCCGTCCTGCCGCGCTTGACGGCTGCGGCGTCCTTCTGGTCGGGCTGCTGCTTCAGGGCCTGTCCGGTAGCCTCTAGGACTACTTGGAGGGCTCGCTGGTTGAAGTCGGTGGGCCGCTTGGGGTTCGCCATGTCCTCAGTCTAGCAGCCGGGCCTCAGCGAGAATTCGGGACCGGGGAACAAACTGAGCTACTACCGAACGCACGGCCGATCGTTCCGCCTTCCGGAACGAACGTGCCGCTTGGGCGCCGGAACGTTGCACCTCGAGCGAAGCCGCCGACCGCGGGAGGAATCTCCCCTTCGATGCGAGGGATCCAACCCAGGAGAGGGTCCACCGGTTCGCGACCAGCAAGCACCAGCAGAACCGTCAACAGCCGGGCGAGTCGCTCTCTTGCTCGCACGATCGCTGCCTGCTTGCGATTCTTCTCGTAATGAACCACCGCCTCGGCGAGGGCGGTGAGTGCCTCCAGCGTCAGTGACTCGAGTTCCGAGAGCTCCGCCAGCGACAGCGAGTCGTTTCGCTCTCGGAGAGATCACGGCGTATCCTCGATCTCGAGCCGGGTGATGCTGGTGGCGCCGTCACCGCCTTCCGCCTTCGTGGGCACCCAGCCGTGGCGATGAGCCACGATCGCCACGACGAGTTCCGAGTCACGGACCCACTCTTTGCACTGCTCGACCGTCGGAGAGGTTCCGGAGCCTTCACTCTCGGTACCGACCGGGAGGCAGCCGAGACGCAAGATCGCGTCGCGGACCCGAGCCCGGTGCTCGACCAGGTCGTCCGCGGTCGAGGAGATGAAAACTCGTTTCGGTTGGGCTCTCGCCACCCTCGGACTTTACAACGCGGCGTCCGGAGCGATCAGACGGTACCCGATGTCGTGCTCAGGGGCAGTCGGACGGAACGCGCCGGAGCTTTTACCCTCAGCGCCGAGAATCGATCGGTGCTTCGAGGTCGAGCACTCGGTCGACCGCGGCGTTGATCCGCGCAACGCGCTCGCTCGTACCGGCACCGCCGAGCTCCCGTGCGAGCACCTCGCGCAGCTCGCGACGCGAGCCGCGCACCCACAGCCGGCCGTCCTCGGACTCGATGCCGAGCGTTTCCGCCAGCGCTCCGGCGATCGCGTCGAGGTCCCGGCCGGCGTAGTCGGCGGGGGTGAGCTCGGCTTCGAGTGCCCGTCGCACGTCGGCGCGCAGCGCCTGGTGGAGACGCTCATGGGTCTCTTGCATGCGCCGGTGGATCGGCTCCATCCGCTCGTGCACTTGTTGCATTTGGCGATGGATCGGCTCCATACGCTCGTGTACCTGCTGCATCTGCTGGCGCACTGGCTCCATCTGCTCGTGAACCGCTTGCATGCGGCGATGAATCGGCTCCATCTCTTGATGGATCTGTTGCATCTGGCGCATCACCGGCTCCATCTCTCGGTGGAGCTGCTCCATCCGTCGGTGGACCGGCTCCATCTGCTCATGGATCTGTTGCATCCGACCGTGGACCGGCTCCATTTGTTCGTGGATCGACTGCATCTGCTGGTGAACCGGCTCCATCGCCCGATGCACCGCTTCCATCTGTTCGCGGAACGGTTCGAGCCGGCGCTGAAGCTCCGCCATCTCGGCATGCTGTTGCTCGCGCTCCTGCTCACTACCTGCCGACGAACCTCGTCGATGGGCCTCTTCGAGACGCTCCGCTTTGGACTCGAGAGCCTCGACCACCGGCTCCATCTCGCTCTCGAGTCGCGCGAGCTCCATCTCGTGCGGCCGCAGGCTCTCCTCGAGCTCGCGTAGCCGCTGTTCCAGCGGCTCGAGCTCGGTCTCGATCCGGTCCCCGCGACCCTCGAACGGCTCGAGCTCGAGCTCGGTCGCCTCCAAACGTCCTTCGAACGGCGCGAGCTGCGCCTCGAGCGCTTCCAATCGCTCCTGGAGCGGCGCCAGCTCACCCTCGACGGACTCGAGCTGGGACTCGCTCGGGGTCACCGAAGCTTCGATCGCTTCGAGCTCTGCCTCCGACGGCTCGAGACCACGCTCGAGCTCCTCGAGCTGGCGCTCGAACGGTTCGAGCTCGGCTTCGAGGCTCGCGAGCTCCGCGGCGACGGACGCGAGCGAGCCGCCGGGCTCGACGGTCGCGGACCGCGCGGGAGGAGCCTGCGCGACCTCCAGGTTCTGCCAGGGGCGCATCGCCGCCAACGCCGGCACCAGCACCGCGATCGCCGCGAAAGCCGGAATTGCGAGCCGGCCCGGTAGTTTGGTTCGAGGATCGAGGATCGACATCAGACGTACCTCCATTTGCGACCGCCGCGCCATTTCGAGCACGGCCACAGGAACCAGACGGGTGCGCGGCTGGACCCGGACCAACGACAACAGCTGCTCGGCATAGTCGCTACGCCGGTGTCCGAGGGCGACCACCGCTTCGTCGCAGGCGAGCTCCTGTTCGAGCACCAGACGCCGGTGGACCAGCCACGCGAGCGGGTGAAACCAGTAGACCGCGACCGCCAGGCGGGCGAGCGAGCGCACCGCCCAGTCGCCGCGGGAGACGTGGGCGAGCTCGTGCTCGAGCACGATTGCGAGCCTCGGCGATGACCACGACCGCGCCGCGACCGGCAGGAGCACCACCGGGCGCAGCAGTCCCCAGGTGACCGGGGTTGCGACCTCGGCGCTCTCGAGAATCCGGGTTCGCCCGAAAACACGAGGAACGCTGGAAGCACCGGGAACGTTGGCGAGATCGAGAGCCCGGGCACGCCGGGTGATTCGCCACGCCAAGAACAGCCCCAGCGCCTGCCAGCCGAGCACCGCGCTCGCGCCCGCGGCCCAGATCGCGAGCACGGTCGCGGCCGGAGAGCGCCGGATCGGTGCCATGGCGGGATTGGCTCGGCCTTCCCGCGAGACTTCGCTCTCGCCCCACGTCACGACGGCAGGGGTCGCGATCGCACTCTCGGTCGGTCGTCGCGGCGTGCGTACCGCCAACGGAATGGCGGTCGAGGGTGCCTCGATGACATCGCTGGCGCGCAGCGCGATCGCGACCTCAGAACCAGCGGGAGAAGAAAGCGGGGAGGAAGCGGTGGACGCAGGGAACGGCTGCGGCAGCAGACCGAGCGCCCGGCCCGGGATCCAGGCGTCGAGCGCCGGCGCCAGCAGCGCCGCCAGCAGACCGACCATCAGCAACCGCGCGCGCACCTGCGCGGGAGTGCGCCGGAGCAAGAACGCCGCGATCGCAGCGACGGCCAACAGCAAGCTCGCCTCGAGCGCCCCCTCGAGGAGCACCCGCGCAACGGCGTCGCTGGCCGGGGCGATGGTTTCCGTCATCTCCCCTCCTTACGTGCCTTCTCGACCATCGTTCGCAAACGCTCGAGATCATCCTCGGACAGCTGGTCGGAATCGAGGTCGAGCAACGCGGCGACCGCGCCAGCCTTGGAGCCATCAAAGAACGTGCGCACCATGTGGTGCAGCGCCGACTCGCGAGCCCGATCCCGGGACACCGCCGGACGGAACACGAAACGGGGGCCGTCCTCGGCATGGACCACGTGACCCTTGGTCTCGAGGATGCGGAGCAACGCCCGCACTCCGGAGTACGAAGGCGGGTCGGCGAGCTCGTCGCGCACCTCGGCAACCGTACCCTCGCCGCGCCGATAGAGGACGTCGAGGATCTGGCGCTCGCGACGGCTGAGCGGCGGCAACTTGCTGGCGCTGGTGGCGGTTCGGCGACCCATGCGAGGTTTTTAGCATGGTGCTTGAAAAATAGCAAGCATCTCGGGAGGGCCTCGACTGCGCTTCGATCGCGTCCCTGAGGATTCCCTCCGGGGGTAGCGGCCGACCTTGGGCGGCCGACGATCGAGCAAGCGCGGTCCATTCCACCCGCCGCCCACGATCATGGGAAGACGCATAGCGACAGGCCCACCTGTCGGCACACTTCGCCGCGATGACCGTCCCGAACAGCCCCGCCCTCGGCCGCCCAAGGTCGGCCGCTACCCCCGGAGGGGGCACGCGGTTGCCGGACCGAGCTGCCGGCAAAGGGATTTCGACGCTTTGGATGAGGCGGCGAACGATTTCGTACGGCACAGGCGTCTAGCTCTTGTTAGCCTGTTCCCAGGACGGCTCTTCGGCTGAGGGACGACAATGGACGACCAGAGCGCTGCGGCAACACTGATTCGACCCCTCCTCGAGAGCGACCTCGACGAGGCCGACCGGATCTTCCGTCTCGCGTTCGGCACGTTCATTGGCATCCCCGATCCGATGCAGTTCGGCGGCGACACCGACTTCGTGCGCACCCGCTGGCGCCGCGATCCGACGGCCAGCTTTGCCGCCGACTACGAGGGCAAGCTCGCGGGATCGGTGTTGGTCACCCTTTGGGGGAGCTTCGGCTTCTTCGGACCGCTGACCACCCGACCCGACCTGTGGGACAAGGGCATCGGAAAGCGGCTGCTCGAGCCGGTGATGGAGCTATTTGCGAGCCGCGGCGCCACCCATACCGGGCTCTACACCTTCAGCCATAGCGCCAAGCATGTCGCGCTCTACCAGAAGTTCGGCTTCTGGCCGACCTACCTCACCGCCATCGTCACCAAGCCCCTCGACGCCTCGCATGGCGCGCCGGTGTTCGACGCGATGTCGAAGGCATCGGTCGCGAATCGTGTGGGGCTGGTCGACGGCTGCCGTGAGGTCGCGTCAGCGATCCACGATGGGCTCGACCTCACCCACGAGATCGAGGCCACGCTCGGCCAAGGACTCGGCGAAGTGGTGGCGATCACCGATGACGCCGGGGTCTGCGGCTTCGCGGTCTGCCACTGCGGGCCCGGCACCGAGGCGGGAAGCGGCAATTGCTTCGTCAAGTTCGGCGCCGTGCGACCGGGACCGAATGCCGACAGTCGCTTCGACCGCCTGATCGACTCGTGCGCCGCGTGGGGTCTCGGCGCCGGCGCGACCCGGCTCGGCGCAGGCATCAACACCGGACGCCACCGCGCCTACCGCCGGCTGATCGAACGCGGATTCCGCACCCAGATGCAGGGGGTGGCGATGCAGCGACCGAACGAGCTCGCCTACAACCGTCCCGACGTCTACGCGGTCGACGACTGGCGATGAGCGCGGAGCGATCGAGAAAGCCGGCCGGGTCCGAGGTCGAGGTCGAGGTCGAAGTGGTCTGTCGCGATCTTCCGGGGTCGCGCTTCGACGACACCGCGCGACCAGCAGGCGAGCGCTACCACGGTGTGCGACTCGGCATCCAACGCGGTCGCGACGGCGAAGAGTGGACCGCGCTCGATCGCGAGCCGGTGCGCTTCCATCCACGGTTTCGGGTGAAGGAGCTACCCGGCGGCAAGACGCGCTTCCTCGGTCCCTATGCGCAGGGACCCGCCGACGATCGCTTCTTCTATCTGGTTTGGGCGGCGCCCGGAAAGGACGGCGAGCTCGCGATGTTTCGCCGATTGAAGGTCCGGCTCGGACATCTTCGCTGGGACCAGATCGCGGCGGCGGCCGATGGGAAGCGCCAGCTCGCGGTCCACCTGCGGCTCACCGCCGAAGACGGCTGTCCGCTGTGTGCGACCCCTCCGGCGTCGCACATCGAGTGGCGGATCTGATCGCGGGCGCGCGGTTGCCGGCTCCGAGAGCTGCGGTCCGAAGCCGTGGCCGATTCGGCTCCGACAACCGTCGGCCGCCCAAGCTCGGCCGCTACCAGGAACGGAACACACACCTGGCGCCATTCCAAGCGGCCGAGCCGCTCGGCCGCTACCCCTAAGAGGGGACGGCGGTGCCGGTCCGAGGGGCCGAAACGAGCGAGAACGCGGTGTCCCAGCGCCCGAACGAAAGGCACATCCAGCGCACGCTCGACAGAACGGCCCGTCCGCGGCAATGGAGTACGCCCCAACAGCTCCTCAATCGGCCGCCCAAGTGTCGGCGCGCCCAAAGTCGGGCGGTACCCCTCAGAGGGACGCCGCACAGGGGCGGCGATTCGTTCAGGGAGGACACGGCGGCCCGTTGGAGCAACCCTCGGAAGGGTGACGGCGAAGACTTCACAACGCAGGTGCTAGGTTCCGTTCGGCACCCTTCAACCGCGGCCGCCGCCGACCCGGACATCCTGCGGAGGACTCTGTGAACGAACGCTCTCGCGTCACCCCTCGTACCGTGACCGCGATCCCGCTCTTGGTGATCGCGCTCGCGGTCCTCGCCACCAGCGCCGGTTTCGGCCAGACCACCACCCCGTCAACCACCGAGCCGCGGTTCGACCCGTCGCTGTTCCAAGGCATGAAGTGGCGCAACATCGGTCCATTTCGCGGCGGCCGATCGGTGGCGTCGACCGGGGTGCGCGCCGACCGCGACACTTTCTACTTCGGCGGCGTCGGCAGCGGTGTGTGGAAGACCAGCGACCGTGGCGAGACTTGGACCAACGTCTCGGACAAGACCTTCGGCACTTCCTCGGTGGGCGCGATCGCGGTCTCGTTCTCGGACCCCAACGTGGTCTACGTCGGCATGGGCGAGCACGCGGTGCGCGGCGTTGCCACTTCCCACGGCGACGGCGTCTACAAGTCGACCGA
>JAQBHE010000013.1:0-5600 GCA_032128015.1 Holophagae bacterium | reverse complement strand
GGACCGGCAGCGGCAGCTTGAGGAGTCGCAGGGTATTGGCGACCGCGCTCCGCGACTTTCCCACCCGGGCGGCGATCTCTTGCTGCGACAAGTCGAAGCGCTCGCGCAGCACCGAATAGGCCTCGGCCTCCTCGATCGCGTTCAAGTCGGCGCGCTGGAGGTTCTCGACCAGCGCCACCTCGAGCAGCTCCTGGTCGTTCCTGACTTCGCGCAGCAGGACCGGCACCTCGGTCAGGCCGGCCTCGCGGGCCGCCCGCCAGCGCCGCTCGCCGGCGACGATGGTGAAACTGCCATCCCGGTTGTCGACAGCGAGAATGGGCTGGATCACTCCCTGGACCGAGATCGACTCCGCCAGCGCGTGTAGGTCGTCGGCATCGAACTCGGTTCGTGGCTGCAGCCGGTTGGGCCGCAGCTGCGCGATCGCCACCGAGATCGCCTGGCCGGCGGTCGCGTTGGCCGGTTCACCCGCGATCAAGGCGTCGAGACCGCGACCGAGACCGCTCTTGCGGGCGGACCCGCTGCCGCGGGCGGTCACGCCCCCGACCTCCTCAAGTACTCGTCCGCCAACGACAGATACGCCTGAGCCCCCTTGGACTTGATGTCGTACTGGAGGATCGGTTTGCCATGGCTCGGCGCCTCGGCGAGACGGACGTTCCTGGGCACCACCGTATCGTAGACCTTTTCCGCGAAGTGGCGCCGGATCTCGTCGACCACGTCGCGCGAGAGGTTGGTGCGTTCGTCGTACATCGTCAGCAGCAGGCCGGCAATCTCGAGACGCGGGTTCAGCCGCTGGCGGATCCGCCCGATCGTCGAGACCAATTCGCTGACCCCCTCGAGCGCGAAGTACTCGCACTGGATCGGCACCAGGATCTCGGTCGCCGCGGCCAGCGCGCAGACCGTCAAGTGTCCGAGGGATGGCGGGCAGTCGAGCAGCAGGATGTCGTAAGCGTCGGCGAGCGGCGCGAGCGCCCCCCGCAGTTGGCCCTCCCAGTCGTCGCGTCCCACCGACTCGACCTCGACTCCGACCAGATCGCGATGGGAAGCGACGAGGTCGAGAAACGGAAATCCGGTCGCCCGCACCGCCGCGCCGACAGGGATCGCTCCCGACAGCACGTCGTAGAGACTCGGAGGCGCCGGGATCGCGCCGAGGCCACGGGTGGCGTTGCCCTGGGGATCGCAGTCGACGAGCAGCACCCGTCGTTCCAACGCCCCCAGTGCGGCCCCGAGGTTGATCGCGGTGGTGGTCTTTCCAACCCCACCCTTCTGATTGACGATTGCGACCGTTCGAGCCATCTACTCCGCCGCTCGGGTAGTCGCCGGTCGCAGGACCCGTAGCCTTCGAGAGTGCCCGCCAAGGGATCGTCCGTCCGTTTCCACCAAAGAGTCCGGAAGCTCCGACGCCACACTTCCCGTCCACCACAGCACCCGCGATCCGGGAGCCAGAGTCGCGACCAGCCGCTGCCAGGTCCGCGGCTCCAGGCGCACCGCGCGCAAGGTGACGAAGTCTATCCGCGCCGGCAACCCCGCTGGCAGCTCGGGGCCAAGCCGTTCAGCGACCACGGTCGCGGTCGCTCCCATCCGCCGCGTCGCTGCCTCGAGGAACGCCGCCTTGCGCAGCCGCGATTCGACTAGCCAGACCGCAAGCCCGGGGACCGCCGCCGCGAGCACCAACCCAGGAAATCCCGCGCCGGATCCGACATCGACCAGCGACGCGCCCGGCCGCAGCCAGCGAGCGGCGGCCAGCGACTCGGCGTAGTGCCTGGCCACGGCATCGCCGGCAGTTCCGGGGCCGATCAAGGACAGCCTGGGCGCCCAACGCCGGAGCTCCTGATAGTGAGCGAATAGCCGCTCGAGCGCTATCGGGTCCGCGAGCGCTATCGGGTCCGCGAGCGCGTCGTCGACAGCTGCCAGTGCGCGCCGAAACGCGCCGAGGCTCAGCTCGGGCAGCTCAACACCCATGTTTCACGTGAAACAACCTCAGACCCGGCGCGACGCCCCGCGGAGGGCAGTGCGCCGGCTCTGGAGCCTAGACCGGGCGCACCGTCACCCGTCGGAAATATCCGCGCCCGACGCTCTCGGTCGTCACCGCTGCGTCATCGGCCAAGACCAGGTGCACGACCCGTCGGTCGGCCGGGTGCATCGGTTCCAGCGTCTCGGCGGCGCCGCGCCGACGGACCTCGGCGGCCGCCTGCTGGGCCCGGGATCGCAGACGCTCCTCGCGCAAGATCTGAAAGCCCTCGCAGTCGATCGCACACCCGATGACCTCGCCAAGATCCTGGAGCATCACCCGCGGCAGGAGGTGCTCGAGCGCCCGCAGAACCTGGCCTTCGTCCTCGAGCACCTGATCGGCATGGCTGCCCGAGAGCTCGACTTCGATCCCCTCGGCGCCCTGATACACCTCGGCATCGAGCTCGAGGCCCGCGAGCCCGAACAACAGGTCGAGACCGCTGCGCGCCGCGGCGACCGCGCGGGCACTCGCCGCCGGCCGCCGACGCCGCAGCTCCGCGGGTGAGTCCGGCAAGGAAGCCCAGCCGCCGTCGGCCGCGGATCCTCCCGAGGGCGCCGACGCGGAGGCCGCTGGCTCGACGGCTGGTGCCAGCGCGATCGGGTGCGCTGCAGCCACGGGAGGCCGCTCGTCCGTCGGAGGTGGTTGCGCCACGTCGGGCGGGCGCGGCGGCTCGCTTCGCATACCCGTCGCCTGCTCGCTGAGCTCCGTCTCCGTGGCCGTCTCGGTGGGTGCCTCGGCGGGCGTCCCGGTGGCTGCCTCGGTGCGCGCAGCCTGCTTCCGCTCGCTTGCGGGCGTAGCGAGGCGAGGCGCGGCCAGCCGCGGCGATGCCGGGTCGACTTTGATCACCACCTTGCGCCGTTTGATCAATCCCTGGCGCTTGTCGATCGGCTCGTAGGCCAGCTCCTCGGGGGGGAGGTCGTAGTGTCGGGCCGCCTCGAGCACCGCGCGTTCGAGCGACGGAGCGGAGAAGAACCGCCGATCGTTGTTGCGTTCGCTGTCGTTGTTCTCAACCATCGAGTCACCCCTTCTTGTTCACTTTGGCCGCCGTCGGCGCGACATCTTCGCCACCGAAGAACCCCGCCTTCTTGAGGCGCTGGTAGCCGCCCTGCTGGATGATCGTCAGGACGTTGTTGGTGAGCCAGTAGAGAACCAGCCCGCTCGGGAAGCCGAACGCCAGGACGGTGAACCAGATGGGCATCGTGGTCATGATGATCCGCTGGCTGGGGTTGGTCGCCGGCGGCATCATCCTGGTTTGCGCCAGTTGAGTCGCCCCCATGATCAGCGGCAGCACCCAGTACGGGTCGCGAGCGGTAAGATCGTGGATCCACCAGATCCACGGCGCATTCCACAGCTCCACCGCCTGGGACAGCAGCTGGTAGAAGCCGAAGAAGATCGGCATCTGCACCAGCATCGGCAGGCAGCCGCCGGCCGGGCTCGCGCCTTCGCTCTTGAACAGCGCCTGGATCTCCTCGTTCATCTTGCGCTGCATCTCGATGTTCGGACGACCCTTGGGGTCGCGCAGCTTGGGCCGGAAACGCGCCCGAATCGCCTCCATCTGGGGATTCAGCTTCTGGAGCTTCTGCATCGAGACATAGCTCTTGTGGGTCAAGGGGAACAGCACCACCTTGATCAAGAACGTCATCAGCACGATGCACCAGCCGTAGTTGTGGACCACGTGGTCGAACAACCAGCGCAGTCCGTAGAGCAGCGGTTTGGCGATGAACCCGAACATGCCCCAGCGCACGGTGTTCTCGAGGCCGACGCCCAGCCGGCGCAGCTCCACATACTCCTTGGGGCCCCAATAGGACACGCCAGCGAGCCGCCCGCCGGCGCCGATCATGATCAGCTCGAGGTCGTGTTCGCCGTCCTCTTTCGCCGCTGCGGCATCGGCCGGCTCCTGGTAGCCGACCACTTGCGTCTCGTCGGTCAGGTTGGTCACCGGCCGCACCATCACCCGGTCGAAGCGCGACTCGGCGACCAGGGCGGTCAGGAAGTACTTGTCCTCGAGCCCCACCCAGGTGAGGCCGCCGGCTGCGATCTCGGTGGGTGCATCGACCTTGCCGGCCTCGAGGTCGTCGACTGCGCTGCCGTTGCCGAACGACGCACGGCGGAACTTCTTCTGGAATCGGTCCTGGAACTCCGCGAGCGGTGGGTTGCGTAGCCCAGGTCCGAGCAGCAGCCCCCAGTCGGCGACGCCGCCGGTGACGCTCGCATCGACAGCCAGGCGGCCATCGTCGAGCAATTCGAAGGTCTTCTCGGCGGCACCCAGGGGTCCGCTGTACCGGAACGTCACAGCTCGTCGACTCGGCCGCTCGACGACGAACAGCTCCTGGTTCAGCGCCACCGGCGAGCCGTCCGGCGCGATCCAGGCGAACGGATAGGGGGCCTTCTCGTCGCGCAGGCGCACCAGCTCCACCGATTTGCCGTTGGCGCCGCGAGCGAGCAGCTCGAACGAGAACACCTGGCCACCGCGGTTGGTGAACTGCACCCGCGCGCCGTCGGTGGCAAGCTCCACCGTCTGCTCGGATTCCGCGACCACCAGCGGGCGCTCCACCGGCGCCTGGGTGCTCGCGGCTCCCAGCTTCGCGGTCGCCGCGTCCTCGGCCACGGGTCGCTCGCCCGGTTGGGCCGACGGCTCCGAGGGCGACTCGGATCCAGCCCGCGAAACCGGGGAGGAGATCGGGGAGGCCTCCAGCGGTTCGACCGGTGGCTTCGGCGGTAGCAGCCACTGCCACACCATGAGCACCGCGAGCGAGAGCAGCGCGGCGAGAAAAAGTCGCCGATTGTCCAAGTTTTCCGCCATCGTCGCTCCGTTGTCCGCCCAGCGCCGAACCCGGCTCGTGGGCGCTTCAGATCAGGGGAGGTCGAGACCTCCGGGGGCGAGGGGATGGCAGCGCATAAGGCGCCAGAAAGCGCACCAGATGCCCCGCCAGAACCCGTGCTCGAGGAAGGCCAGACGGGCGTATTCCGAGCACGTCGGAGCGAACCGACAGCCCCGCGGCAACAACGGTGACAGCCAGCGCTTGTAACATTCGAGGAGCCAGACCGCGACGCTGATCCCCGGCGCAGTGCCGGTCGTCCCCGGCGCGACGCCGGTGGTCGGCGCGACGCCGGAGATCACCGGCGTGTCCTGCGTGCGGTCGCCCGGACGAGCTGATCTCGAAGCGCGGAGCGCAGCTCTTCGAAGCTCGCCTTTGCGGCATGCGGCTTGAGATGGACCACCAGGTCGATCGCCGGGAGTGTGGCGCGCAGCTCGGACCGCCGGTAGATTTCCTTGACCCGGCGCTTCAATTGGTGACGGCACACCGAGCCTCCGACCCGGCGACTGGCGGTCACCCCCATCCGCGGACGCCCCGAGGCGTTGTCGCGACCGAACAGGGTCAGGAACTCGCCATGGATTCTCCAGCCGTGCTCGTAGCACGCCTGAAAATCTCGCCGTTTTCGCAACCGATCCTCCGGTCGCAAGCGCTCGCCCGCGGACGACATGACCGGCACCGCAGCTGCACGCGGACGCTCCGACATCGCAGGGAAGCTCAGACCGTAAGACGCTTGCGTCCCTTGCGCCGTCGGCGTGACAGGACCGCGCGTCCGT
>JAQBHE010000012.1:0-2984 GCA_032128015.1 Holophagae bacterium | reverse complement strand
AGTCGATGGTGCCGCGACCGTGGCGGGTCTCGGTCACGGTGGTGGTGAGGTTGACCCATTCGATCGCCGGATCCCCCGAGATCAGGGCGCGCTCGCCCAACACCTTTGCCGGCGCCATGTCCACCGACACCACGTTGCGGTCGATCGCGAGGGCACTCGGTGCCGCGCCGTACCCGAGCGCGGCGTCCGCCCAGGTCCATTCGATCGGACGCTGGCGGCCGGGAAACCGGCTGGCATCGACCACCACGTCGCCATCGACCCGATTGACGCCACGCTCTTTCAGCAGCGCGGCGAGACCGCGCACCGCCGCCCGCGGATCGCCGTCGTAGTGAAAGTCGTTCCACGTCGGGTCGCCGGCGCCGACCACCACCAGATCGCCGACCACCCCCGGAGTGCTGAAGCGTCCCAGCACCGGGGTGCGCATCGAGTGGTCCGGCCCGAGCAGGTCGAGCGCGGCCGCCGCGACGATCAGCTTGTGCACCGACGCCGGCACGAACAGCCGGTCGGCGTTCTCCTCGGCGAGCACGATGTCGCCGCGCACCGCCAGGACGCCGCGGTGACCGCGGTCGGACGCGGCCAGCGCCTCCGAATCGTGCGTGTTGGCGGGAGCAGGGACCGCCTGACCGATCGCGCTCGAAGGCACGAGCAGCGCGAGCATTAGGACGAGGCCTCGAAAACCCCGAAAGTCGTTGAGCATGCGCGCTACCATTGGTAGATCCTTACACTTTCCCCAGCGGTTGGCTGCAGGGTTGGACTTTGCCCAGCAAGGTAGCGCCGAGAGGGAGATAGAGTTCCACCATGCTGATCGAGTCGAAGATCCCGCTTGGCGAGCAGGTCGCCACAGCCGACCAACGAGTCGTGGCCCACAACGTTCCCTGGTCCCACTACCAGGCGCAGGTGGCGCTGCGCGGCGAGGCCTCGGTACCGCGGTTCTCCTATCTCGAAGGAGCGCTCGAGATCATGACGCCATCCAAAGACCGCGAGCGGATCAAGTCGTACCTCGGCAGATTGGTCGAGGCATACGCGCTCGAGCGCGGAATCGACTTGTCACCCTACGGTGCTTGGACCCTGGAGAAAGCTCCAGGAGCCGCCGCGGTGGAGCCGGACGAATGCTACATCCTGGGCGAGGATCAGACCAAAGAAGTGCCAGACCTGGCGATCGAGGTGGTGTGGACGTCGGGCGGGATCGACAAGCTCGAGGCGTATCGGAGGCTCGGCGTTCGAGAAATGTGGTTCTGGCGCGACGAGACGATCGAGGCGTTCGTGCTGATCGACGGTGTGTACCAGCGAATCGAAGAGAGTCACCTCTTCCCCGATCTCGAGCCGGCGAGCCTTTGTGCCTATCTCCAGGAGCCGACGGCTTCGCGCGCCGTGCGCGCGTTTCGCAAGACGCTCGCGTAGGGGAGCGGTCCCGAGACTCTCGTCGGGCGCTCCACAGACCTGCCGGCCCCCTCGGTATACTGGCTCACTCTCCCCGGCCCGAGCCGCAGTTCGGTCGATTCGGATCGAGGTGGCCTCACTCCTCATACATGACGTCCGAGCAACGTCTCGACGCACCCCGGTCGCCGCCGCTCCGGCGCGCGCTCTCCACCAGGTCGACGACGATCTTGCTCGTCCTCCTGAGCGCAGCAGTGCTCGGCAGCCTCGGCTTCCGGGTCGGCTGGGCCCACCGACACCCGCGGATCGCCCTGAATTTCGGCCCGCGGCTCGAGGTTCTCTCCTCGCCGTTGTTTCGGCTCGACCTCCACGGCGCCGACCCCGGCCTCGGCGTCGTCTCGGTCGACGGCGTTCCGGTACGCGATCTCGAAGAGCTCCGCACCGCGACCCATTCCCGGTGCGTGCGCTTGAGCGTCGAACCGATCGATGGGGCGATCTCCCGGGTTCGCGAACTGATCTGGGTCGAGCAGCGCTCCTTCGCCGGCCTCACTGAAAAAGGCGACGCCGGCATCGCTGGCTTGCCGGAGTGCGCGACCCCCCTGTCCACAGAACGAATCGTCGGCGTTTCGGGCAGTGAAGTAGGAGGCGAGACTCACCTCGGCGAGCTCCTTGCCAAGGCGAAGTGGAAAACCTCGCGACTCACCCTCCGACTCGACTCCCGAGCCAGGGAGCGTCTGGTCCTGATGCGCGCTGTCGACTGGCCGGCGGCGTGGGCGATGTGGGCCGCGGGCGGTCTGTTCGCCGCGCTCGGCATCGCGACCTTCGCGCTCAAGCCGCGGTCGAGGAGCGCGCGCGGGCTGCTGACGTTTTGCCTTGCGGTCGGTCTCTTCTCCTGCCTGCGCGCGTTGCCCCATCCCTATCGCTCGATCGTCGAGCAGCAAGCGTTTCACGTCTCCCAGGCCGCACTGCCGCTCGCCTCCGCGGCGCTGATCGCGACCTTCACGGTATGGCGACGCCTCCTGCCGCGGCTTCGCGTCGTGCTCGCCGGCAGCGGGACCTTCGTTTTCGCCCTGATTGCGTTGAACTGGATCTCGACGCCGGAGGACGCGGTACGCGGCGTGCTCGCGCCGCGCTTGTTGATCGTGTGGGCGTTGTCGCTCTTGGCGCTGTTGCTCGTCGGCGCAACCGCCGATCTCGCGCTCCGACTGCTCCGGCGACCGCTCGAGCCGCTCGATCGCGAGCACGGAGCGTCGCTTCGCTGGGCGATCCTGCTCGGGCTGGGGCCGCTGGTCGTCTACACCGCTTTTCAGGCCTGGGCCGGTCTAGGCCAATGGAAGGTTGCGGTCGAGCTGTCGACGGTCATGTTCCCGGGCATGATCAGCTACGCCGTCGTCCGACAGAACCTGCTGCGTCTCAACCCGCTGGTCGTCGAAGGACTGCGCTACGCGGTCGCGCTCGCGGGAGTCGCGCTGGTCGCAGCACTGGGAATCGGGCTCGCCGGTCCGCTCACCGAGCGAGTGCTACCGCAGGCGCCGTGGTGGCTGAACACGCTCCTGATCGCGACGGTCGCGTTGGTCGCCGCCGCTCTCTTCGGCCGGTTGCGAAAG
>JAQBHE010000011.1:0-7027 GCA_032128015.1 Holophagae bacterium | reverse complement strand
GAGATCGCGGTGGACGATGCGCAGTCGGTGGGCTTCGGCCAAGCCCTGGAGCACCTCGCCGACCAGCAGACCGACCCGCTCCTCGGGCAGCGGACCGCGGGCCCGCAGCAGGCGGTCGAGGGTCACCCCTTCGAGCAGCTCCATGGTTACAAACAGGCGGTCGTCGAAGCGACCGAGCTCGAACACGCGGACCACGTTCGGGTGGTCGATCCGCCGGCAAATCTCGATCTCGTTGCGCAGCCGCTGCACCGCGTTGGCCGTCTCGTGGGGGCGCGAGACCAGGACCTTCAGCGCGACCCGCTCCCCGCGCCGACGATCGGTCGCCGCATACACCCGGCTCATGCCGCCACGACCCATCTCGCGCTCGATCAGGTAGCGGCCTTCGAGCAACTGGCCGGGAACCAGACCACCGTCGCCAGATTTCCTCGATCCGAGGGCCCGCAGGGTATCGGAGAGCGCGGTGAGTCGGGCCGTGGCGTCGCGGTGCTCGGGGTCCGCGGCGACCACTCGCGCCATCGCTTCGCGGGCCGCTTCCGTCCTGCCGAGGACTTCCAACGCGCGACCCCGCCAGTAGCTGCGTTCGAGATCGCGGGTGCCGGCAGTCGCCGGGACCGCCAAGCTGTCGAGCCGCTCGAGCAACTCGCCGCTGCGATCGGCCGCGAGCCACAACGGCGCCAAGAGCAGCGTCGCGTCCTCGTAGCGGGGATCGTTCGGCACCACCCCCTCGAGCGACGCCGCCGCAGAATCGTGATCCTGGATACGAATCCACTCGCGGGCGGCCATGATCGGGTCGGCGGCGGCAAGAAAACTGGCGGCGGCTTCGCGGTGCCAGCCGGCACGGCTGAACGCTTCGCCAGCGGCCCTTAGCCCGCCCGCCGCCGCGTAGCACCGGCCAGCATCCGCGAACCGTCCCGCCGCCTCGAAGAGCTCGGCCGCCCTGATCGCGTCGCCGTGCGACTCGAGCAGCTCGGCTGCCGCCAGCGGATCGCCTGCTGCCACAAGTTGGTCGGCGGCGAGCGCCCACTCACCGAGCTCGCGATACAAAAGCGCCGCCTCGGCATGGCTGGAAGTCGCGCTCAGGATCCGAGCCCGCAGCGCGGAATCGATCTCCTGCGAATCGAGGAGCGGCAGAGCGCGCCGAGGAGCACCGGCCTGTAGGAAGGAGTGCGCGGCTGCCGCCGGGTCATTGGCCCGCAAATGGAGATCGGCGGCCAGCAACGGTTCGTCCAGGCGATCGAGCAGCAGAGCCGCATCGCTCCTCCTGCCCAGGCTAGCGAGCAACCGCGCCCGCCGTAGCTCGACCTGACGCCGTTCCGCCGGATTGCCGGCCTGCTCCTTTTGGGTCGCGACCCGCTCGAGCGCCGCCGCCGCGGCTGCGAAATCGCCAGCGCGCTCGAAGCAATCGGCTGCGCGCTCGTCGTCTCCGGCGAGCCCGAAGAACCGCGCGGCGCGGGGCAGCTGGTTGGAGTGCAACGCCGCCTCCGCCGCTGCCCAGTGTGCACCCGCCTGTTCGAACAAGACGACCGCCTCCCGATGCCGGCCCTCGCCCACCAACAGCTCCGCGGCGGCCTTGGGATCGTTGCCGCGAACCAACCACTCGACCGCCTGGGGGATCCGACCGGCTCGAATGCTGACCTTCGCCGCTTCGGCGAACCGGCCCGCGCGCGCGTAGCGCTCGGCGGCCGAAGCCAGGTCGCCGCGACGCAGGTAGAGATCGGCAAGACCCAGATGATCGCCCGCCAGGAGCATCCAGATTTTCGACTGTGCCATCGCGTCTCGCGGTGCTGCGCTGCACCCGTCTGGGGCGGATCCTTGGGCAGGTGGTGAGCCGGGGCCCTTATTCATTATGGATCATGGATCATTCCTTCGCGCGCTTGCGCGCCGGTTCGCCGCGCTCCCACGTGTTAGCCTGGCGGTTTGCTCCGCGCCTCACCGATGACTGTCTCCGAGTCCCTTGCCACGCTCCATCGCCTGTGGCGGCCGATCCATGACCTCTGGGCCGTGGAGTCCCTGCTGAGCTGGGACCAAGAGACCTACTTGCCGGCCCAGGGTCACGAATCGCGGGGAAATCAGCTCGCCACCATCGCCGTACTGCGCCAGGAGCGACTGACCGCTGACGACCTCGGACGCGCGCTCGATGACTGTCGGTCCGCCGGCGACGAGCCTTTGACCGCCGCCACGACCCGCGAGGCCTCGCGGATCCGTGACCGTGCGTTGGCGGTGCCTGCAGACCTGACTCGCGATCTCGCGAGGTCCAAGTCGCGGGCGGTCGCCGCCTGGCAGCAAGCCCGAGCCGACGACCGATTCGCGGTCCTGGCGCCGGCGCTCGCGGAGCTCGTCGAGCTCAAGCGCGCCGAGGCCGCCAGCCTGGCCGCCCGGAGTCCCGTCGGCACGGCCTACGACGCCCTGCTCCAGGAGTTCGACCCCGGTGCCAGCGCCGCCCTTCTCGCGCCACTGTTGCTACGGCTGGGATCGCGACTCTCCGACCTGACCCGGGAAGCGTCCGAGTCAGGCATCGTCGTCGACCAGACGGTGTCCCACGGCCAGTTCGCGGCCGCCGATCAGCGCGAGGCGGGCCTGGCGCTGGCTGCTGCCCTCGGTTTCGACTTCGAGCGCGGGCGGCTAGACACCTCGACCCATCCGTTCTGCGTCGGCGTGGATCCGTGCGACGTGCGCATCACCTGGCGTCCCCACCCGACTGACTTCCTGCCGCCGCTGTTCGGCGTGCTCCATGAGCTCGGGCACGGTCTCTACGAGCAGGGTCTGCCGGCGCAACATCGCGCGACTCCACTGGGCGCTCCGGCTTCGATTGCGGTACATGAGTCGCAGTCTCGGTTGTGGGAGAACCACGTCGGTCGTTCTGTGGGCTTCTGGCGTTGGGCTCTGCCACAACTCCGCAGCCGCTTGCCGGGAATCGCCGTGGCCCGCGCGGAGGACCTCTGGCCGGCGCTTCACGCGGTGACGCCGTCGTTGGTCCGGGTCGACGCCGACGAGACGACCTACCACCTTCATATCGTCATCCGGTTCGAGCTCGAGCAGGCGTTGATCGAAGGCAGACTCAGGGTCACGGACCTCGAGGGTGCTTGGATAGACGCCTACCAAGCCCGCCTGGGGATCCGGCCGATCGGTGCGCGGGAGGGAGTGCTCCAAGATATCCACTGGCCGAACGGCATGTTCGGCTACTTCCCCACCTACACCCTCGGTACCCTGATGAGCGCCCAGTTGTTCGCCGCCGCCGAGCGCGACCTGGGGAGCCTCGAGGCCGACTTCGAGCGCGGCGATCTCGCCGGGCTCGGTCGCTGGCTGGCCGACAAGGTGTTTCGTTGGGGAGCAATCCTCCGGCCCGAAGACCTGATCGCACAGGCGACCGGGCGGCCGATCTCGGAGGACGACTTCTTGCGCTACATCACCCACAATGTCCGCGAGATCTACCAGCGATGACCCGTCAAACCCCGCGTCTTCTCGCCCTGTTGGTCGTCTTGGCACTCGCGTCCGGGAGCTGCCGGGCGCGGCCCGAGAGCCTCCCGGCTGCTCCGCTGACGCCTGCGCCCGCACCCGCACCGCCGCCCCCTCTCGAGTGGGCGCTGGCGATTCACGGCGGCGCCGGAGTGATCGCGGAGCAAGACAGCCGAGCCGAGGGCTATTTCCGGGCTCTGGCAGAAGCCCTGGCGCTCGGCGCCGACTTGTTGCGCAACGGCAACTCCGCCATCGAGGTGGTCGAAGCCGTGGTGATGCACCTCGAGAACGACCCGAAGTTCAACGCCGGCAAGGGTGCAGTGTTCACCGATCGCGGCACCCACGAGCTCGACGCCGCGATCATGGACGGTAGGACCCTTGCCTGCGGTGCGGTCGCCGGAGTGCGCAACGTCCGCAACCCGATCCAGCTGGCGCGCCAGGTGATGGAGCGCTCGCCGCATGTGTTGTTGGCGGGGCCGGGCGCCGACGCGTACGGACAGGAGCTCGGGGTCTCGCGGGCTCCCCAGGACTACTTCACCACCGCCGAGCGCTACGAAGAATGGCAACGGGCGCGCCGCGAGCAGCGTCAGATACGCACGAGCCCGGCGCAACCGCCCGCGAGCACGGGAGCTGATCGCCCCGACCTCGGCACGGTCGGCGCGGTGGCTCTCGATCGCTATCACAACCTCGCCGCCGCCACCTCGACCGGGGGACTGACGAACAAGCGCTATGGACGGGTCGGCGACGTCCCGATCGTCGGCGCCGGCACCTACGCCAAGAACACCACCGCGGCACTTTCAGGAACCGGTCGCGGCGAAGAATTCATCCGCCACACGGTCACCCACGACATCTCGGCGCGGATGGAGTATCAGGGACTGACCCTCGCCGAAGCGGTGCGGACTTTGATCCACGGCACCCTCGCGGAAGGCGACGGCGGAGTGATCGGCGTCGACCGCCGGGGCAACATCGTCCTCGACTTCAACACTCCAGGGATGTTCCGCGGCGCCGCCGACGCTGGCGGCCGGTTCGAGGTTGGAATCTGGAAGACGATGCGCAGTCAGCAGGCAAGCCCGAGCGCCGCACCGACACCGCCCTGATTCTTCTCGCTGATCCGGCGATCGATCGCGTCCTCGACCTCGGTCGCCGCGGTGCCTCCAAGGCCCTCACGATCACGACGATCGCGACTTCGTATAGCATCCGGGGTCGGCCAGGAGCCTGTCCGAGTCATCGAGGCAGGCGACGCAAACCGCTCCAGCGGAGTGCATGGTACCCACCATCTCCGGAACTACCGGGACGCGCGGCCGCAACCGACTCGCCAGGAGGATCGATGATGGCCATTCCCCTAGTTGACGCGCCGTTGCGGACTTCCCGGCTGCGGCTGACCTTCGCTCTCGGCCTACTCTTGGTGGCACTGGAGACGACTGTGGCTTCGGCCCAAGCCCCAGCAAGCGAGAGCTTTCTCGCGATCGGTGGCTACGAGTTGGACGTCGACGGCGCGCGGGTCGCCTCGAAGTTCTACCATTCCCCCGGCCTGGCTTCGGTTCTGGTCGAATCGCCCGCTCTCGACCGGCTCTACGAGATCGATCCCAAGACCCGGTCGGTGAAGGTCTATGCCGAGGTGTCGTTCTCGCGTAACCCCGACGGCAGTCGCGACAAGCGGAGCACCGCTGTTGTCGAGTCGAGTGTGCCGTTCGATCTGGCGTCGGGCCTGCCGAGCTTCGACATCGGAGGCCACCGGATCGCCCTCGCGCAGCACCCGCCAGCGCTCGGCAAGCAGGATCACAACAGCCTGATCGAGCACGATCCCGGATACGGTGCCCGCGGCAGGTCGTTCACTCCCGCCGCCACTCACCTCGAGCGCATTCGCGCTCACCAAGGCGAGATCGTGGTGCGGGTGTTCTTCGGCAGCTGGTGCTCGGTGTGCGCCGAGCTGGTGCCGAAGATCCTCAAGCTCGAGGAATCTCTCACCGGAACCTCGGTCAAGTTCGACTACTACGGGCTGCCGAGGGGTGGCTTCGACGACCCGGAGGCGAAACGTCTGGGCGTGACTTCCGTGCCGACAGGGATCGTTTTCGTCGATGGCAAGGAGATCGGGCGCGTCACCGGCGCCAGTCTGACTTACCCCGACATGGCTCTCGCAAACGCCCTCGAAGGAGTCGGTATCCCGGACGTCGGTCGCAAGCCCTGAACCGGGCAGCTCCCGACCTGCGGGTCCTGCGCCCGACCAAATGCGGCTAACCGGACGACGCTCGACGACGGTCGAGAAACGACCGGAGGTAGCGCCTCGGCTCGTCGGTGTCGAAGGCACGAACGAAGGCATCGACTCCGGCAGCGATCGCTTGCCCTAGCGGCAGTTCCTGCCACTGGTACAGCAGTGCCTTTTGGAGCGCCAGCGCTCGCGGACCGGCCTCGAGCAGCAGGGCGATCGCCTCGTCGACTGTCGACTCGATCTCGCCCGCAGTCGCCACGCGGTGGACCAGTCCCATGGCGAGCGCCTCGTCGGCATCGACCACCCGTCCGGTGAGCAGCAAGTCGCTGGTGCGGCCGAGTCCAATCAACCGCGGCAGCAAGGCGGCCTCGACGACCGAGGGAATGCCGACTTGCACCTCGGGCATGCCGAAACGTGAATCCGCGGTCGCGAAGCGCAGGTCGCAGCTCGCCGCCACCTCCAACCCGGCACCCAGGCAGTAGCCACGAATCCGGGCGATCACCGGGATCGGCAGTTCGCGCAGTCCCTGGCAGACCCGGTGGATTCCGCTGATGAAACCACGCGCCGTGGTAGCGTCGAGCTTCGCCAACTCGCGGATGTCAGCGCCGCCGATAAACGCTCGCTCGCCGCCCCCGGTGAGCACCAACACCCGTGCCTCGGAGTCGGCAGCCACTCGGGCGATCGCCCGCTCGAGTTCGCCGACCAATGCCGCGCCGAGCACGTTCAGCTTGCCCGGGCGCCGCACCGCCAGTCGGTAGACCCGCCCTTGCGCTCGGGGCTCGACCTCGAGCCACGCGCCCTCGGCGTCTTCTTCGCCGGGGCCAGGAGAGCCGCCGCCGTTCATTCGGAGACCACCACTGCGGCGCCATGGATCAGCCGTTCGGCGGTGCACGTCATGATCAATTCCTGACTCTCCGAGAGATGTCGATCGGGCGCGTTTCGAGATCGGCGAGCATGGCCGAATCGAGGACCGCGAGCAAGCCGGGGTCCCGAACCAGGGGCCGGAGCGGGACTTCCCGGTGCCCTCGTCGGCGCCTCCGGAAACGCCAGCGACCTCCGACCCGTAGAGCTATCCGAAAAGCGGCCCGAATATCATCCCGGCTCGAGGAGTCCTGAAAAATGAGCACAGTCTCGGCGAAGCGACAAGTCACCTGGCTCTCGATGCTGCTCGTGGTCTCGGTCCTGGTTTCGGTCTCCGTTTCGGCTGTTGGCGTCCTCGGGTGCGCGAAGACCGACCCGCTACGTTTCGCGGTCCAGTTCGAAGACGCGGACGGCATCGGGCGCAGCGATCGCGTGGTTCATCGAGGCATCGAAATCGGCCGGGTGACCGGCGTCGGCATTGACCCTCGGGGCATGGCCGAG
>JAQBHE010000010.1:0-2961 GCA_032128015.1 Holophagae bacterium | reverse complement strand
CGCCGAGTCGCGAGCGGCAGACGCGGCGCGAGATTCTGCGCAGACCCGCGAAGATCTAGACGCCCAGAAGATGTCGCTTGCCAAGCTCCAGAGCGACCGCGATCAGCTCGAGAAAGATCTCGAAGCGACCACCGCGCGCCTCGCCGACAGCGAACAGTCGCGCGGCCGCTTGGGCTCGGAGATCCAGGAACTGCTCGTTCGCGCCGAGCGTGCCGAGGATGCCGAACAGCGGCTCGCGCAAGCCGAGCGCCGCTGTCGCGATCTCGAGGGCGAGCTGGCCGCCCGGGTGCAGGAGGCGGAACGCCCGGGCCTGGAGTCACCGACGTTGGGCCAACAGGACGAATGGAACCGGCTAGAAGAGCTGGTGCGACTCGCAGAGTCGCAGCGGGCGGAGGTCGAGGGCGAGCTGGCGGCGGCGGTGGTGGATCTCGACCGGACCCGAGAGCTGCTGCGAAAAGAGCGCCTCGCGGCGCTGTCCGACGAAGAGTCCGCTCCGCGTGCCGGCGACCGCCTGGTCCGCGAGCTGCGGATGGATCTGGGGGAGTGGGAAGACAACTGACGGGCTCTCAGCCGGCTTCCCCCGTATCTCGTTTGCCCTTTCGAGCTCCGGGGGGGACTAGTTGATATTGCTCTTCGACAGATTGAGGTTTGCCGCTTCCAATGGTCCCCCACCAGGGGGCTCAGTGTAGGTGAAGTCAACGATCTCACCGACCGCGGGAAGCCTCCTCAGCTTCGCGGCGCAGAAGGCGACGGCGACGGTAAAGGTTTGGCGCGATCACTGGCCTCCGTCACCTTGCCGGTCATTCGATATTCTTCCCTGTCATGCGCGCTATAGCCTCTGTTGTCCGAGTTGCTCTTTGACCCCCTGACAGTCGTCACCTCCATCGGCCCGCCGCCCGGAGTCTCAGTGTAGGTGACGCTGATCTCGTCCCCCACCTTGAGGGCGTCACGAGCGAAGCCTCCCTTCATGTTCCCGGCAGAGAAGGTGACAGCGACGGTAAAGGTCCTGGCTTGACTGCTGACCTCCGTCACTTTGCCAGCGACCACTTGAGGCAAGGCCGCCACACGTTCGGACGAGTTACTCTTTGACGACTTGACCGTCGTCGCCGCCTGCGGTACGGGCGGTTCCTGCCCGAAGCCCAGGCCAAAGCGCTATCTCTGGTCGTGGACCAGCGATCTCCATCTCGTCGTAATCTCGGGGCGCGAGGCATAGTTCCCAAGCCGTCGGCCGTCCTCGAGCAGAACGCATGAATTCGGCCGCTTCGTTCGGATGGGCGAGAGGCTGCGGCGCAACTCACAGATTCAAGGTCCGGCCAGCACTAGCGAGCGCTGCCTCCTTCAAGGTCTCGGCAAGCGTTGGATGAGCATGCGACGTGCGATACAGATCCTCGGCGCTGGCACCGAACTCGATCGCCGCGACCGCTTCGGCGATCAGGTCGCCAGCGTGGGGACCGATGATGTGAACGCCGAGGATCCGGTCGGTCTTGGCGTCGACCAGCATCTTGGTCATGCCGTCGACCCTTCCCATCGCTCGTGCGCGGCCGTTGGCGCGGTGGGGGAACACACCCTTGCGGTACTCGGTTCCGGCCTCGATCAGCTGTTCCTCGGTCTTGCCGACGCTCGCGACCTCCGGGTCGGTATAGACGACTCCGGGGATGGCGTCGTAGTTGACGTGGCCGTGACCGGTGACCCAGAGCTCGGCGCAGGCGACGCCTTCTTCCTCGGCCTTGTGGGCGAGCTGCGCCCCGCCAATCGCGTCGCCGATCGCGAAAACTCCCGGGGCGGAGGTCTGGTAGGCGTCGTCGACCGGAATGAAGCTGCGCTTGTCGAGCTCGATGCCCACGGTCTCGAGACCGAGATCGTCCGTCGCGGGAACCCGGCCCACTGCTAGCAGCACTGCGTCGCACGTGATCGGATCGTGGCCCTCTGACTCGACGACGCAGTTCTTTCCTTTCCGCCGCGCCGCGGTCACCCGCCGCCCGAGTTGAATCTCGATCCCTTGCTGGGTGAACGCCTTGGCCGCCGCGCTCGCGATCTCGGTGTCCATCCCGGGGAGGATCCGATCGAGGTACTCGAGCACGGTCACCTGGCTGCCGAGCCTCTGCCACACCGATCCGAGCTCGAGGCCAATGTATCCGGCGCCGATCACCACCAGGCGACCGGGCGCCTTGGAGTACGCGAGCGCCTCGGTGGAAGTCCCGATCCGTTCGCCGTCGAGCTCGACACCGGGCAACGGCGCGGGGCGGGTGCCTGGCGCGAGCAGGATGCGCTCGGCGGTGAGCTCGCGGGTGCCGGTTTTCTTGTCCTTCGGTTCCTTCGAGTCGCTCGAATCGACTGTTACCTTGCCGGCGCCGGTGATCCGGCCGCGCCCTTGGATCGGTACGTTCTTGTTCTTCTTGATCTGCGAACGGACGCCACCGGTGAGGGTTTTCACCACCTTGTCCTTGCGCTTCATCATCGCCGCGAGGTCGACCTCGACCTGGGCTTTGAGACCGTGCTCGGCAAAGCCGTGGCGCGCGTCGTAGACTTTGGCGCTCGACTCGAGAAGCGCCTTGCTCGGGATGCATCCCACGCGCAGGCAGGTGCCGCCGAGCTCGGCGTGCTCGTCGATGCAGGCCACCGACAGGCCGAGCTGGGCGGCCCGGATCGCGGCGATGTAGCCGCCCGGGCCGGAGCCGATCACCACCACGTCGTAGCGGTCGTCGGCCAAGGATTCGTCGGCCATCGCTACGCCTCCAGCAAGAGACGCGCCGGATCTTCGATCGTCTCCTTGATTCGACGCAGAAACGTCACCGCCTCGCGGCCGTCGACGACACGGTGGTCGTAGCTGAGGGCGACGTACATCATCGGTCGGATAACCACTTGGCCGTCGACGGCGATCGGACGGTCCTGGATGGCGTGGAGGCCCAGTACGCCGCTCTGTGGGGGATTGACGATCGGCGTCGACAGCAGCGAGCCGAA
>JAQBHE010000009.1:0-2558 GCA_032128015.1 Holophagae bacterium | reverse complement strand
GTAGAGCGCGTAGGCGAGCGGCAGCGCTTCGGCGTTCGCGAGCCGCAGCGCCAGGCGTCCCCAGACCTCCACCATCGCGGTCATGTAGCGGAAACCGGGATCGCCGAAGCGAGTCATCCACAACAGGTCGTCGTACTGCGAGTGGTAGACCCCGTACGGGCCGTCGAACGTCAGGTCGGCGATCGGCACACCGAGGAAGTTGAGAAAGACGGTGTAGTCAGAACCGCTGCCGAGCTCGTTGGCGATCCAGTCGGAGTCGCCGGTGACGCCGGCCGTGGTCTTGGTCACCTCGAGCAGTGAGCGGCGGCTGTTGGGGTCGATCACGTCGCGCGCGACCGAGGCGATCACCGGATTGAGCGCGGCCACCGCGCTGGCCTGAAAGTCGGGACCGCTGGTCGAGCTGTCGACGTTCAGGTAGGCGATGGCGCCTGCACCGAGCTCGGTCGCGAACTGCTCGCCCCACTCGGTCGAGCCGGTGAGGTGGAGCTCCTCGGCGTCCCAGCTCGCGAGCACGATCGAGCGTCGCGGACGATGCCCGGATCGGGCGAGGTCGCCGAGCACCCGCGCGGTCTCGAGCAGGGTCGCCGAGCCGCTCGACGGGTCGACGCCGCCGTAGACCCAGGCGTCGCGGTGGTTGCCGAGGATCACGCTCTGGTCGGGGAGCTCGCTGCCGAGCACCCGGCCGGTGACCACCCAGATCGGCCGCTGTTCTTGGTCCATGTCGACCTTGACCCGCAGTTTGGCGGCGCCCGGCCCGACTCGGTAGGTGATCGGCAGCGCTCCTTGCCAAGCCGCCGGCGCCACCGGTCCACCCAGTCGCTCGAGGATCTGGCGGGCGTCACGCCACGACATCGGCACCGCGATGATCTTCGGAATCGCCCGCGCCGCGCTTGCCGCGATGCGGCGCGCGCCCTCGACCGACGCCCACCCCGGGGTCAACGGGTCGCCGGGCTCGAGGAAGTCGTAGGCGATGGCGCCGCGCTGGATGTGGCTCTCGGGTCCCCACGGGCCGTTGGGGAACACTTCCCCTTTGCGGAAGCCGTCTTCCATCGGGTCGGAGTAGATGAGCAGCGCGGCAACCCCGCGGCGCTCGGCTTCCCAGGCCTTGAAACCGCGATAACTGTAAGGAACCGAGTAGCGGACCAGCACGATCTTGCCCCGGGGGTCGATGCCCTGGCTCTCCAGCCAGTCGTAGTCCTCGGGGTTGCCGCTGTGGGCATAGACCACCTGGGCGGTGACATCGCCCGACCCCGACATCCCGGCGTAGGTGATCCCGACCTCGGTCGCGTACGAGTCCTTGTCCTCGGGATAGCCATCCTCGCGCAGGGTGAGGGCGAGCGGCACCGGCTCGACCATCGCGACGCTGACCTCGCGCGGCAGCGGCAGCAGCACGTCGTAGCGGTGCATCGTCACGTCTTCGAGCCCGTAAGCGATGAAACGGTCGCGGGTGTAGACCGCGAGGTCGTAATTGCGGGCGGATCCCGGCGGGTGCGGCTCCTCGGTGAGGATGCGGAAGTGGCGGCCGGTGCTCTCGGGGTCGAGCAGGGTGACCAGCCGCGACTCGGTCGCGTGCTCCTGCTTTGCAGCGCTCGGCGAGAACCCGGGGATCGCGGTGTCCTGGGGGGCCGCCGGTGCGACCGCGAGGGCTGCGAGGATCAGCGTTGGTACGGCGATGCGCAGTGCCTGGGGGGTCGCAGAGCTCGTAGGTCTCACAATCATCTTTGCGAGTCCGAGGTCACCGGGGATGAGGTGTCCGCGCCGGGAGGGCGGTTCCCGACCACAGCTCCGCGACATCGTGGCCGTCCGCCCCGGTCATGTCGAGGCCGAGGAACGGGGCGATGGTCGGCGCGACATCGACCGTGCGCACGCGACCGGTCACGGTGACGCTGCTGGGGCTCGCTGTCTGCGGCAGCCGCAGCAGCCACGGCACGTGGGTGTCGTAGGGCTGGGCCTGGCCGTGGCTTGCGACCGCGCCGCCGAGCAGGGTGTTGGGCTCGAGCAGGATCAGCAGATCGGGGCTGCGCTCGGGGTGGTAGCCGTTGTGGTACAGCTCGGCGACCAGCGGGTCGAGTGCGGAATCGATATCCTCGGGGAGGAAGACCTTGGCGACTCGCGGACAGCGCTCGAGGCCGGTCGCGAGGGCTCGCCGCACGTCGTCGAATGCGGCGCCCGCGGCCTCGATCTCGGCGCGATCGAGATAGAGGAAATCCGGCATCCACTCACGACCCTCGAGTCCGAAGCGCTTCCCGACTTCGGCGCCCTCGTGCTGGACGCACACCACGCCGGCACTGTCGATGCGGCCCGCGTCGAGACCGTGGGCGAGCCGCACTTCGGGGACATCGCCCACTCCGTGATCAGCACTGAGCGAGACGATCACGTGCTCGAGGCCGATCGTGCGGTCGACGAAGTCGAGCAGATCGCCGAGTACCCGGTCGACCCTCAGCAGGGTGTCCAGGGTCTCGGGAGCGTCGGGTCCGTAAGAGTGGCCGACCGCGTCGAGTGCCGAGAGTGTCACTCCGAGGAAGTCCGGCACGTCGTCGTCGCCGAGCTTCTCGCCG
>JAQBHE010000008.1:0-3119 GCA_032128015.1 Holophagae bacterium | reverse complement strand
GGAGATGGCTCGTGCCCAGATCGAATCGGTGCTGCGCTCCGATGTCGATCTCTTCGCGTGCGGGATCGGTATGCCGCCCGAGGTCGTTGAGCAGGCCAAGGCCGACGGCAAGACGACGCTGGCCCTGGTCGGCGCGCCCCGACACGCTCACGCGGCGCTCGCCGCCGGCGCCGACATCCTGGTGGCGCAAGGCTACGACGCCGGGGCGCATACCGGTCCGATCGGAACCCTTTCTCTCGTCCCGCAGATCGTCGACCTCGCGGGCGAGGTTCCGGTTCTAGCCGCCGGCGGAATCGCGACCGGTAGGCAGATCGCCGCAGCGCTCGCGATGGGCGCCCAGGGTGTCTGGCTGGGGACGGTCTGGCTGACCACCGAGGAGCACGCCCTCGACCCGATCCTGGTCGAGAAGTTGCTTCAAGCCGGCAGCGAAGACACCGTCATCTCGCGCGCCGACAGCGGCAAGACCCTGCGTCAGATCCGCTCCGCCTGGAGCGACGAATGGGCCGCCGAGGACGCGCCGAAGCCGCTGCGCATGCCCTATCAAGACATCCTGGTCGGCGATCTCCTGGGCGCGATCGACGAGCACAGGATCGAGCCGCTCATGCATCAACCGGCAGGCCAGAGCGTCGCCTTCTGCCGCAAGCTGGAGTCCGTCGCCACCGTCATAAATCGGTTGCGCTCTGAGACCAGGGTGGCCCTGGAAAGGTTGAGAGCGCTCGAAGGCTGACCGGCGGTCGCGTCGCAAGCGCCGCGGGACGATGCCGCAGATCGTCACGTGACGTTGCTGGCCCCTTGTTTCGTTCCCGACGAGAGTCTCACCGACGGCGGATCGGTGACCATCAAAACGTCTTGAGGTACTCCATCAGCGCCCGGCGGTCGGCTTCATCCAGGTCAGCACCGTACTCATGGCCGGCGTTGGAATTGCATCGATCGTGGTCTCGAACTCGAAGATCGGGTCCGGGACCCGGGTCAGGTAGCCGACGCGCACGGGGTCGAAGTTACGGTGCCCGATGGCGAAGGACGCCGGCCGCTCGTTGGCGGGCAGCAGGAGGTCGTGGAGTGTTGGAACCGAGCCGTTGTGCAAGTAGGGCGCGGTGGCCCAGATGCCGTCGAGCCGACGCGCAACGTAGCTGCGGGTGGTGCGGCACACGGCGTTCTCCGGCTCGAGATTGCGCCTCGGCCTGAGTGATCCCGGGCCATTCCAACGGGTACGCCGAGACCCGGTGCGGCGGTGCTACCCTGGTTCAATGAGCCATCAGAAATGTGGTCGCGAAGGCGGCAGGATTGCGATCCTGACCGCGCTGATTCTCGCCTCGACGCACCTCCCGCTCGCTGCCAAGGTTTTCCGAGTCCCCGGCGAACAATCCCTGGAGACCGCGCTAGCGCGGGCTGGCTCGGGCGACACGGTCGAGCTGAGCGCGGGCACGTACCTCGTTCCCGCCAGCGGCTTGCGGATGACGAGCGGCGGAGTCACGATGCGGGCCGTTGGTGGGCTGGCAGTTCTCGACGGTTCAGGTGTTGCGCCGATCCTCTTGGTGTTCTCTGCCGGCTCGGCGGGACTGGTCACGATCGAGGGAGTCGAGTTCCGGGGCGGCAGCTCCGCTGAGGCCGGTCGAGCCGGCGGCGTCACCGTGAGCGGCGCGTCCGTCGCCCTGCGCAACTGCCGGTTCGCTGCCAACGGCCACACCGTGGGCTCGGGCGGCGCGCTCCAGGCGCTCTCGGGCGCGGTCGTCGAGGTCACTGGCACCACCTTCGTTGGCAATCAGGCCACCGCTCAGGGAGGCGCGGTGATCGCCAACGACAGCTTCTTGCGGTGCACGTCCTGCGTATTCGAGGACAACGTCGCCGGCACCCACGGCGGTGCCGCTTCGGTGGTCCGTTCGCCCGGCGGCTCGCGGGCCGGCGCGGATCTCGAGCTCGTGAGCAGCACCCTCGCCCGCAACTCCGCTGCCGGCGAGGGCGGCGCGATCTTCGGGCTGGATTCGGCGGTCCGGATCGTGGATAGCGCCTTTGATGCCAACCGCGCTGCCGGCCGCGGCGGCGCCATCGCCCGGGTCAGCGCGACCCTCAGTCTGGCTGAGAGCGCGCTCGACCTGGAGCTGGTGCGGACCGTGCTGCGGAGGAACACCGCCGCCACCGGCGGGGCCGCGTTCGTCCAGTTCGGCCAGGTCTCGATCGTCGGTTCGGTCTTCGCCGACAGCGCGGCGACTCAGCGCGGTGGCGCGCTGGCGTTCGAGGACAGCGAGATCGAGGTGCGCGACAGCGATTTCCTGGACAACCGCGTGGGCGCCAGCGGCGATTTCGGGGCGGTGGCGGGAGCCATCGATGCCGCTCGCAGCCAGCTGCGAGTCCGCGGCGGCAGGATCGCCGGCAACCGCTCGACCGGCAGCGCAGGCGCGATCCGCAGCCTCGGCGGTCATCTCGATCTATCGTTCACCGAGCTCGCGGACAATGCCTCGTTGGTACGCGGCGGCGCGGTCGAGCTGGCGTTCGGGTCGGGTCGATTCGGCGACTCGCGGTGGCGTGACAACCGGGTGAGTGACGAGGGTCACCAGCCGGACGCCTCGGGCGGCGCGCTGCAAGTGATCGATAGCGCGGCGGTGGTCGAACGCTCGAGTTTCGAGGCCAACCGGGCCGGGGCATCCGGCGGCGCGATCGAAGTCATTGGCAACTGGGAATCGGGGGCCCAGGCGACGCTTCTGGTCACCGACTCGCTGTTCGTGGGAAACCGCGCCGCGCCGCACCCGTGCTGCCCTCGTGGGAACGCTTTCGGTGGCGCCATCGACGCCGCGGGTGCGGCGTCGATGACCGTGCGCGGGAGCCGGTTCGAGGCCAACCAAGCGAACCACGGGGGCGCGATCGGCAGTCGAGCGATGAGCGTGCTGGTCGAAGACAGCGTGTTCCGCGGCAACCATGCGGAGGCGGCGGTGGACGATGGGTACAGCACCGGTGGCGCGATCTCGATGACCGCCGTCGAGGTCGCAAATTCGAGCAACGGCTTTGGCACCATCAACCGGCCGCCGCTCTCGGCCGAGATCCGTCGCAGCGTCTTCGAAGGACGACGCGACGGATCCCAAGCTGCCGCCCCGTTCGGCGGTTGCGTGTTCGTGGAAGGCGAC
>JAQBHE010000007.1:0-3889 GCA_032128015.1 Holophagae bacterium | reverse complement strand
CCGATCCCCAGGATCACCAGCATCGGCACCGCGGCGCGGTAGATCTCGAGCAGCGGTCGTTCGAAGCGGTAGGAGGCCAAGAAAAGGTTGAGTCCCACCGGCGGCGTGAGGTAGCCGAGCTCTAGGTTGGCGATGAAGATGATCCCGAGGTGCACCGGGTGGATGCCGAACGCCGCCCCGAGCGGGATGATCAGCGGCACCACCACCACGGTCGCCGAGAAGATATCCATCAGACAGCCGACGGCCAGCAGGAAGACGTTGAGGCACAGCAGGAACACCCACCGCGATTCGATGTTGTTGCTTACTAGGTCGAGGATCTTCTGCGCGATCTGGGCATCGACCAAGTAGCTGGTCAGTCCCATCGCCACCGCCAGGATGATCAGCACTCCGCCCACCAGCACGCAGCACTCCCGGATCACCCGCAGCAGGTCTGCCCGGATCGAGAGGTCGCGATGGATCAGGCACTGGACGACGAAGGCATAGAGCGCCGACAACGCCGCCGCCTCGACCAGGGTCGCGAGACCGCCGAAGATCGTCCCCAGCAAGAACACCGGCAGGAACAGCTCCCACTTGGCCCGCCACGCCGCCACGAGCGCCGGTCGGATCGCGAACCGGGTTCGTCCGGCGCCCGACACCAGCCCCTCGCGCACCCCCCACGCCGCGATCAGCCCAATCAGCAAGATCCCTGGCAAGATGCCGCCGATGAACAATTGTTCGATCGAGATCTCGGCGACGATGCCGTAGACGATGAGCGGCAGCGCCGGCGGCAGCAACAGACCGAGCGACCCGGAGGCGGTCAACAGGCCGAGCGAAAAACGCTCGCGGTAGCGATCGGCGGTCAACGCTTGGAACAGCAGGCCGCCGAGGGCGAGGATGGTGACCCCCGAGCCGCCGGTGAACACGGTGAAGAACGCGCACACCAGGGCGGCGACCACCGCGGTGCCTCCGGGCAACCAGCCGAAGAACGAGCGGAAGACATCGAGCAGTCGCTGCGACGACTTGCCCTCGGCGAGCAAGAAACCGGTGAGGGTGAACAACGGGATCGCGGCCAGGAAAGGCGACTCCGCCAAGCGGTAGGTCTCGGCGGGAATCGCCGCGGCCGGCACCCCATCGGTCATGAACAGAATCAACGCGGCGCCGCCGAGGGCGACGAAGATCGGTCCGCCGAGCACCGTCGCAATCACCAGCAAGAGCAACCCGGGCCACGCCGGGGCTCCCTCGATCCAATGTGGCTGCAGCGCCAGCAGGGTCCCCAGGACGATGCCGCAGGCGGCTGCCGCACGTCCGCCCCAGCGCTTGGACGCCATCCACACCAGGCGCAGAGAGATGATCAAGAAAGAGACCGGCATCACCGCCTGGGCGACCCAAACCTTGACCCCGGACAGGATCTCGGAGCCGGCCTCGCGCTCGATTTGCACCAGTTCGAAACTGGCGATCATCAGGACCACGCACACCGCCGCCCCGATACCGGCGCTGCCAATCGATGCGGCGCGCCGCCATCGCCCCTCGGGCAGCAGGTTGCCGGTCGCCAGGGTGAGCAGCCGGCCCTCGCGGGCGGCCAGGCCGGCGCCCAGGAAACCGACCCACAGGGTCAGGTTCTGGACGAACAGCAACGCCCCCGGGATGGCGGTGGTCTCGCGCGCCCGCGCCACCATCTCGACCAGCGGCAGCAGGACCATCAGCCCGAGCGCCAGGCTGACCGCGAGCGCCTCGAACCGGTCGAGGACCTTGTTCAGGGCGAGCTTCCCTCGAGACTCTTGCGGTAGGCGGCGCGCGCGGCCAGCGCCTCATCGAAGATCGGCACCGGCACGATCGAGCCGCGCATGGTGTCGGCGAACTCGGTGCCCGCCTTCACCCACTCTTGGAACGTCGGGGTGTCCTTGACCTTGATCACCTCGAGACCGGCGCTGGCCATCAGCCGCACCGCACCCTCGTCGAGGGTCGGGACCTGGGCAAAGACCAGCTTCTCGGCTTCCTGGCCAGCGGCGAGGATCGCCGGCCGGTCGGCCTCGGCGATCTTGTCCCAGGCGCGCTGGCTCATCACCACCGCGCCCATCAAGGGCGCGAGACCGATGTCGGCCATGTACTTGGCGCGCTTGTAGTACTGGGTTTGGAGCGCGAACAACGGCGGCACCGTGATCGCATCGATCATTCCGGTCTCGAGCCCCATCATGATGTCGGTGGTGGCCAGCGACACCGGCTTGAAGCCATTGGTCCGCCACCAGCGCAGCAGGGTCTCGTCGCCCGACAGGGTCATCATCTTGAGCTTGCGGAGCTCGGCGAGGGTGCGCACCGGTTGGTTCGAGAAGAAATGGACCCAGCCGACATAGCCCCAGGCAATCAGCTTGAACCCTCCGGCTTCGAGCCGAGCGGTGAGGGTCGGGGTGAGCTTGTCGAGGACGTGGGTCATCTCGTCGTACGACCCGAAGAACAACGGCACCTCGAAGATCGTGAAGGCCTTGTCGATATCGACCAGCCCGGCGACCGAGATCGCCCCGGCCTGGTAGGAGCCGACCCGCAACTTGCGGACGATGTCGGTCTCATCACCGGCGGCACCACCGGCGATCACGGTCAGCGACACCCGGCCGGCGGTGTTGTCCTGCCAGCTCTTGCCCATCTTCTTGAAGATGTTGTCCCAGGGCGAGCCTTCGGGAGACAGGGTCGCCATCTTGATGTTCTGTCCCGCAGCCAGCGAGGCTGCGAGCACGGCGGCCGCGGCGGCCATGGCGAGGACACGCCAGCGCGCTGCGGGACGTGACGAGGTTTCTCGGCGATCGTTCATCGGTTGCTGCGCACCTTTCGGGATGTCGGCTCTCGGCCTTGCGACGAGCCACTTCCAACGATTCAGTGTAACCCAGTCGCTCTAGGACAACGGATGGCGAACGACTTGGATTCCGAGCCCGGAAAGCGCCCCCCCAGACTCCGACGCCGGCGGCGTTCCCGCGACCAGGGCGAAGCCGCCCAGCCGCACCAGCGACCGGCGGCCACGGCGCTGCCCCGAAGCCGCGGCAAGGCGATCGATACGACTGCCGTCGCCCCACAGATCGGTGGGCCGAACCCACATCACCGCCTCGAGCCACTCGTCTTCGTCGCCGACCAGCGCCAGGGACGCCCCGGTCAACAGCGACCACGCCCACCCCACTCGATCGGCCGGTCGATCCAGCTTGGCGGTGTCGACCGCAACCCGCAAGCCCCGCGGCAGCCCGAGAACCCGCCAGGCCCGACGCGGCGGCCGCTGGGTCGCGACCAGCTCGCGCTCGAGCTCGCGGCCGAGCCGGACCAGCTCCGCGACCGTGACCGCCGACCGCGCGCCGCCGACGGTCCACGCGAGCGCAGGCTCGCGAAGGGTACCGTCCGCACTAACCCAGCTCGCCAGATCGGCGACCAGCGCGCCTTCGGACCCGAACCCCGGGTCGGCGTCCCCTCGGTTCGCCGATGGCGCTGCGTCCGGACCTGCGGCGATCGTCACGGCGCGCTGCCAGGTCTCGCGGAAACTCCACCACCGCCAGTCCCAACCGCGGCGAAAGAACAACCAAGGCTGCTCGCCGCGGGTGCGCAACCGCTCCGCGATCGCGGCGAGCAGCTCGCCAGATGAGAGGGTGCCAGATGGGAGGGAGCCAGACTCGAGGGTGCCGGTCACGGCTGCTATGGTAAGGAAAACTGGGGACACCGACCGCTCGCCTTCTTCCGCGCCCGGAATTCGGCGATGCCGTCGCCGGTTTCGCCTCCCAGGGCCACTGACCCCACTGCAATCGCCGTCTTCAGACTTCGGCCCCGGTACCTCGGCAACTCTGTACTTCGGCAACCAACTCTGTACTTCGGCAATTCTGTACTCCAGCAACTCTGTACTCCAGCAACTCTGTACTCCAGCACAAGGAGCGACCGTCTG
>JAQBHE010000006.1:0-4015 GCA_032128015.1 Holophagae bacterium | reverse complement strand
CTGGTGAGCGACGCCAGCGTCCTCGCCCCGTTGTTCGTCCCCCGAAAGCGGCTTGACGGGGCCGAGATCGCCCTGTTCGACCTGGATGGCCGGAGGATTCTCGGCGAGCTCGATCTCGGGCGCCTGGCCGCCGACGTTCCCGCGACCATTCGCGACCGCTACTTGCAGTCGCTGCGAACCGGGACCCAGATCGAGGGCACGATCGAGGCCGAGGATGTGCTCGCCGCCTACTCGGGAGCCATCGAGGCGCCGTGGTACGTGCTCTCCCAGCAACCGTCGCGCGCCGCCTTCGCCACCAGCCGCCGGATGTACAAGAACGCCGGACTCGCCATCGTCGTGGCGCTGCTGATGATCCTCGGCCTTTCGGCGGGCGCCTACTCGTCGGTGGTGCGTCCGATCCGCGACCTGACCCGGATCCAGCGCGACCTCGCCGGGGTGCCCGGCCGCCCCAGCGGCGACGAGATCGCCGACCTCCGCGAGTCTTTCGCGCAGCTCGAGCGCCGGGTACGCGACCGCGACGCGCTCGCCAAGACCTTCCTCGGCCGCTTCGAGATCCTCGACGTGCTCGGCGAAGGCGCGATGGGGATGGTGTTCCGCGGTTGGGATCCCCGACTCGAACGGCCGGTGGCGCTCAAGACCATCCGTCTCGACAAGGACGTACCGGAGGCCGAGCGCGAGCTTCTCGCCCAGCGGCTGGTTCGCGAAGCGGTCACCACCGCCCGTCTCACCGACCCCAACATTGTCGCGGTCTACGACGTCCAGAGCGCCGGCGATCAGGCTTTCATCGCCATGGAGCTGGTGTCTGGCCACAGCCTCGACGAGTACCTGCACATGCACGGCAAGCTCCAAGACCGCGAAGCCGCCACCATCGGCGCCGGGATCGCCCGCGGCCTGGCCGCCGCGCACCGCGAGGGGATTCTCCACCAGGACATCAAGCCGGCGAACGTCTTGCTGAGCGAAGACGGTCTGATCAAAGTCTCCGACTTCGGGATCGCCAACCTGGTAACCGCGTTGGCTCCCGAGCCAGACACCATCTACGGCACACCGGGCTACCTACCGCCAGAAACGCTCGAAGGCGACGGCTTCGACGCCCATGGAGATCTGTTCGCGCTCGGTGTGGTGCTCTACCAATGCCTGACCGGGCGCTCGCCGTTTCTCGGTCGCACGCTCGGTGAGACCTTCCGCAATACTGCCCGCGGCGCCGCGAAGCCGATCCGCGCCCTCGAACCGATGGTGGCGCCCGCGTTGGCGGAGTTGGTGACGTCGTTGATTCGCGCCGCCAAGAGCGAACGCCCGGCCAGCGCCGAGGAGGTCGCGGGACGGCTCGATGCCATGGTGCCCAGTGATGGCAAGATATGGAAACCAAGGTTCAGCTCGGTCGAGCCCGCCTGGAAGGAGTTCTTGAATGCGCGACCCGAGAGTCGCCTGTTTCGTACTGTTGACCTCGGTCGTGACCTCGGTCGTGACCTCGGTGGCGCTGGCCAGCCCGGCTGAACGCGCCGTCGCCCAACAGGTCCCCGCAGAGCGAACGGCCCCAAGCGTAGAGACGAGCTCCATCGTGGTCCATCCGGGCCAGTCGATCCGCATCGAAGCCGCCGGCGCAGCTTTTCTCGAAGCGGCGATCGGCTCGGGCGCCCTCGTCACCGTCCCTGGCGAGCTCACAGCGCCAAGCGTCGAAGGCGACCACTGGTTGGTCAGCGTCGCTCGCAACCGCGCTGGCGTGGCCTCCG
This sequence comes from Holophagae bacterium, assembly GCA_032128015.1. Taxonomy (GTDB): domain Bacteria; phylum Acidobacteriota; class Thermoanaerobaculia; order Multivoradales; family Multivoraceae; genus JAQBHE01. Next base: position 2,285 of record JAQBHE010000006.1, on the reverse strand, counting down.
AGCCGGTGTGGACCCGGGTGCGAGTCGACGCCACGCCGCCCGACCTCGACTTCGCCTTCGAGCCGCCGCCGGTCGAGCGCGCCGGCCAGCGCTATCTGCCTCCGGGCGCGTTCGTCCGCCTCGAGGCCCGCGACGCGGTGGCCGGGGTGGACGCGACCCGGCTCGACGCCGGTGGTCGCAACGCCACCGGCGGAACCGAGGTCCGGCTCGAGCTGCCGCAGGAGGACGGCGAGGTCGCGATCGCCGCCACCGCTCGCGACCGGGTTGGCAACAGTCGCGACACCGCGACGACGGTGTGGGTCGACGCCATCGCGCCGACGATCGAGCTGTCTCTCACCGGTCCGATGACCACCCTGGGCGCTCGCCGGGTGGTCGGTCCTTCCGCCACCATCGAGCTCGCCGCGACCGATTCCGGCAGCGGTGTCGCCAACAGCGAGCGCAGTCTCGATGGCGTGCGCGTCGAGGGCGGGCGCAGGGGCGGCGGCCTGGCCGCCGGGGTCCATCGCGCCGAGGCGCTGGTCAGCGACCGGGTCGCCAACCAACAGCTCGAGGTCCTGGAGTTCACCGTCGACTCCAAACCGCCGTCGCTGAGCTTCACGGTCACCGCCGAGCGCGAAGCCGAGCGCGACGGCGTCAACTACTACCTTCCACCGGTCGAGGTCCAGGCCTACGCCCGCGATGACCTCGCCGGGGTCGCCCGCTTCGAACAATCGACCGACGGTTCGACGTGGTCGCCGGTCGGCGCCGGCTGGTCCGGCAGTGGCGAGACCTTGTGGCTGCGCGCCCGCGACCGGGTGGCGAACGAGTCGCGGCTCGAAGCGCGGTGGAAGATCGATCGCGACCCGCCGGCGCTGTTCTTGGTCGACGACAGCGGCACCCGCCACCCGGCAGGCGCGGAGGTGGAGGTCGCCACCGGCTCCGAGCTCCGCTTCGAAGCGGTCGACGAAGGCGCCGGGGTCGAGCGGCTCGAGTCGACGTTCCGCTGGCGCGGCTGGTTCATCGAAAACAGCTTTGCGGTGCGCGACGGACTGGTCCTCGCCAATGCCGGCCGCTACTTCGTCTTCGCCCGCGCCGAAGACCGCCTCGGTAACGTCCAGGCGGCTCGCTGGCCGGTGCGCGCGGTACGGCGAACCGGAGAGCGCCCGTGAGACTTCGGCCCTCCAGACTCGGGGCGCTCGTCGCCGCCCTCGTCCTCGCCGGCGGGGCGCTGCACGCCCAACCAGTGGCCGAGCCCGAGGCGCGCGTCGGCGACGAGCTCGGTTGGCACATCGTGCAGCCGGGCGAGACGCTGTCGGTCATCACCCAGAGATACCTCGGGGTCTCGCGGCTGTGGCGTGAGAACCATCGGCTCAACCCGACGATCCGCGATCCCGATCGCCTGCGTATCGGTCAGCGAGTGCGAGTAATCACCAAGCGCGACACGCCCGAGCGCAGCGCCGAGATCCTCCAGGTCGCAAATCGGGTCGACCAGAAACCGGTGGCCAGCGACTGGCTGCCGGCCCAAGAGGGCAACCGCCTCCGTCGCGACGAGGCGCTGCGCACGGGCCGGCGATCGAGCTCGGCGCTCGGTTTCGAGGACGGCACCGAGCTCAAGGTCGGCGAGACCTCGCTGGTGCTGATCCGCCAGATCGGCCAGCGCTTGACCGGGGAGCGCCAGCAGACGATCGAGATCGACTACGGCGAGGCCGACCTCGCGGCGGCGCCGCAGCGAGCCGGATCGAGCGAGATCGAGGTGATCGTCGGCGGCGCCACTGCCCGCCCCGAGCCCGCCCAGAGCGGTCGCATCGACAGCCGGCTACGCAAGAACGATAGCGGCGGCGCCGAGCTGATGGTCTACGACGGCAAGAGCGCGGTCGAAGCCGCCGGCCAGAGCGTCAATGTCGGGAGAGGCATGGGCACCGCGGTGCGACCGGGGGAGGCTCCGAGCCCGCCCGAGCGCTTGCTGCCGGCGCCGACGGTCACCGCTCCGACCAGGGGAACCCGCTTCGGATTCTCAAATCCGCAGTTTGCATGGCGACCCCTCGCCACAGCTGCGAGCTACACCGTCGAGGTATGCGCCGACCCTGGCTGCGCGCAACTGGTCGATAGAGCTGCCGGCCTGGAATCGACCGAGTGGCGTCCCGAGAATCTGCCGGCAGGCGTGCTGTTCTTCCGCGTCCGCGGCAAGAGTGCCAACGGTCTCGACGGCTATCCCTCGCCGGCCACTCGCTTCGAGATCTCCGTGGGCATGCCCGATCTCGAGCCGCCGGTGATCGCACTCCAGGTCACCCCGCCCGGGCGCGCCG
>JAQBHE010000005.1:0-8482 GCA_032128015.1 Holophagae bacterium | reverse complement strand
AGTTTCTGCGGCTGTTCCCCGGAGCCGGGCCGAAGGCGCTTGGCGACGGGAAGACATGGCTAGCCGGAGAATGTGCTACTCAGCACATTCGTAGCTGTCCGAGTCTTCGAGGCAGTTTCTGCGGCTGTTCCCCGGAGCCGGGCCGAAGGCGCTTGGCGACGGGAAGACATGGCTAGCCGGAGAATGTGCTACTCAGCACATTCGTAGGCTAGCTCTTGGCCTGCAGCCGGATGTGGCCTTCCTTGAATAGCTTGAAGAACACCAGCTCGCCATCGAGGCGATTCATCGGGCTGATCTTGAGCAGCGATTCGATCGAGTGAGTGCCGTCGATCCGAGTCAGCAAGAAGCCCTCCTCGGGGGATAGTCGGAGCGAGGTCAATTCCTCGACGCTGCGCTCGAGCACCGGCACCGCCGCGACGTCGAGACCGTCGGCGCGAAGCGCGCGCTGGATCGTGGCTTCGGCGGTCGCCACCCGCCGACCGATCTCGCGATTGTCCGGATCGAGGCTGCGAGCCGCGCGCAGGTGACGCAGCGCCGAAGTGAACGATTCTTCTCCCAACAGCGCCTCCGCGGCTTCGAGCAGGGCTGCCGAAGTCACCTTGACCGAACCGCTAGACGGAGTTGGCGGGGCCGCTGGCATGGGTGCGGCAGGGGAACGCGGGGTCACCAGTTTGATCTGGCCTTGGCGCAGCAGTTCGAACAGGACCTGGAACACCGGGAACTCGCCGCCGTGGGTCTCCAGACACAGCTCGCGAATCGTGCGGTCGTCGTTGATGGCTTCGAACACCCGTCGCCCGAGTGGCGAGGCGGCGTCGTCGAGAGGCGCCACCGTCACCGGAACCGCGAGCGGGTTCGGAATGGCTTCGCGAATCCGCTTCCATTCGTCGATTCGCTGCATGCCGTGGAGCACGATGCGGGTGACGTCGAGGGCGAGCGGCACGATTCCTCGATCCTGAAGATCGCCGTCTGCGAAGCGGAACTCGGCCTCGCGCCAGTCGAACAGGTCGTAGAGGATCTCCTCGGTCTGGGTCATCAGCAAGTCGCGCAGCTCGTCCTCGGTGATCGCGCCGATGGTGACCAGGATCTTGCCGAGCAACATCCCGGTCTCTTCCTGCATGCCGATCGCTTTTGCCAGCTCTACTTCGTTGATGTACGCACGCGAGACCAGGAAGTGGCCGAGCTGCTCGGTCGGCTCGGTCGAGCCCGAAGCGACGATGGTGCCTTGGCTGAAGTAGACACGCTTGGTCACCGCGCCGCTGTCGACGATCAGGGTGCCGGTTTTCTTGGCCTGGGAGAGCCACTGCAGGAGCTCGGCCAGCTCCATGGTTCTCAAGTTGCCGGAGATGCTCATGGCAAGTCGTCGATTATAGTCGCCGGGGTCACCGCGCAGGCGCGGTTGGGCAACGTCGCGACGGCCTTCGGAGGCGTGGTCAGCGGGCCGTTGGGAGGGCCGCTCACTCGCCAGAAGGCTCGAGACGAGCGGGAGTCGTGCCCCGTTGCCCCTGGTAGTGGCTGCCCGCTCCGGGCTCGCCGTAGGCGACTTCGGGTTCGGCTTCCATGGCGATGAAGATCAACTGGGCGATCCGACGACCCGCTTCGAGCTCGAAGGGAACCGGGCCGAGGTTCTGGAGCTCGAGGGTGATGTCGCCCGCGAAGCCGGGGTCGCACCAACCGGCCAACGAGTGGTTGATCCACAGCCTGCCGAGGGTCGACTTGAGCTTGAGGTCGCAGGCGACGTCGCGCGGGATCCGCACCCACTCCAAGGTCGAGGCGAGCACGACTTCACCGGGAAACAGCTTGATGCTTCGTGCTCGGAACTCTTCTGGATCGCGGGTAGGACAGATCCAGTGATCGCTCACCCGCACGTCGTAGCTCGCTGCGTTCACCTGTTCGGGGCGGTAAGGTGCGACCCCGCCGCCCTCGCCCCAGGCGCGAATCCATCGGTCGGGCTTGATCAATGGCTCGTCGGTTGCGGAGCGGTGACGGTCGGAGGCCCGTCGCCGGGGGGTGATCAGCGAAACGTCACGGGTGAGTCGTTGTCCTTGCGACGGATCGTGTCGACGAAGCGGATGATCCGCCGTGACAGCGACATGTACAGCGTCGATGTCCGGCTGCCGCCACCGAAGAAGCGAACGCCACGCAGCAGCTCGCCATCGGTGACGCCGGTGGAACTGAAGAGAATCTGGTCGCCGGGCGCCAGCTCTTCGGTCGTATAGATCCGGTCGGGGTCCGAGATCTTCAACTCCACGAGCCGGGCTCGCTGGCGGTCGTCGAGTGCTTTGAGGCGGCCTTGAATCTCGCCGCCCAAGCAGCGCATGGCTGCCGCTGTGAGGACTCCCTCGGGGGCGCCACCGGTGCCGAACACGGCGTGAACGCCGGTTCCCCGAACCGCGGCCGCGATCGCCGCTGAAAGGTCGCCGTCGCCGATCAGCCGGATGCGAGCGCCGGCGGTGCGGATGTCATCGATCAGCTGGCGGTGGCGGTCGCGGTCGAGCACCACCACCGTCAGCCCGGAGACCTGGCGCTTGAACGCGGCGGCGATGCTGCGCAGGTTCTCCGCGACCGGCGCGTCGAGATGGACCCTGCCGCGGGCGGTGGGGCCAACGACGATCTTGTCCATGTAGACGTCCGGGGCATGGAGCAGACCCCCGCGCTCGGACGCGGCGAGGACCGCGACGGCATCCGGAGCGCCGGTCGCGCACAGGTTGGTGCCCTCGAGCGGGTCGACCGCGATGTCGACCAGGGTGCCCCCTTGCTCGCCCTTGTGCGCTCCCACCTCCTCGCCGACGTAGAGCATCGGCGCCTCGTCGCGTTCGCCTTCGCCGATCACCACCCGCCCGGAGATCGGGAGCGAATCGAGCTCGTGACGCATCGCCTCGACCGCCACCTGATCGGAGCGCCGGCGGTCTCCGAACCCCATGGTCTTAGCCGCTGCCAGGGCCGCCTCCTCGGTGACCCGGATGAAGTCCTGTTCGAGGACCTGGTCGATCGACACCTCTAAGTCTCCGCGCCGACAGCGACCGCGTGTGGCCGGCCGGCGGCCTGTGGCGGGTTGTACGCCGGGATGCCGGTGATTGCCGCGCCGATGACCAGGGCGTGGATGTCGTGGGTGCCTTCGTAGGTGAACACCGACTCGATGTTGAGCATGTGGCGGATGACCGGGTAGTCGTCGACGATGCCATTGGCGCCCAGGATCTCGCGCGCCAGCCGCGCGCACTCCCGAGCTACCCAGACGTTGTTGCGCTTGCCCATCGAGATCTGCTCGGGCTTGGCCTTGCCCTGCTCCTTGAGGCGTCCGAGCTGGAGTGCTAAGAACTGGCCCTTGGTGATCTCGGTGATCATCCACACCAGCTTTTCTTGCACCAGCTGGTGGCAGGCGATCGGCTGGCCGCCGAACTGCACCCGCTGCTTGGCGTACTCGAGAGCGGTGTAGTAGCACTCCATCGCCGACCCCAGGCCGCCCCAACAGATGCCGTAGCGGGCCTGGGACAGGGTGTCGAGCGCGCTACGGATGCCGTGAGTGCCGGGCAGCAGGTTGTCGAGCGGGATCCGGCAGTCCTGAAACCCCAGCTCCGAGGTGACAGATGCGCGCAGCGAGAACTTGCCGTGTTGGTCAGACGAGGTGAATCCTGGGGTCCCCTTCTCGACCAGGAAGCCCCGAATGCCCTCGTTGGTGCGCGCCCATACCACCGCGACATCGGCAACGCTGCCGTTGGTGATCCACTGTTTGGCGCCGTCGATCACCCAGTGCTTGCCGTCGCGGCGAGCGGTGGTTCGCATCGCGCTCGGGTTGGAGCCGAAGTCGGGCTCGGTGAGGCCGAAGCAGCCGATGGTCCGGCCCGTGGCGAGTGCTGGGATCCAGCGGTCCTTCTGCTCTTGGGAGCCGAAGGTGTAGATCGGGTACATCACCAGCGAGCTCTGCACCGAGACCAGACTGCGCAGTCCGGAATCGCCGCGTTCGAGCTCTTGCATCATCAGCCCGTAGGCGACCTGGCCCAGCCCGGGCAGGTCGTACTCGTCGATCGTGGCTCCGAACAGATTCAACTCGCCGAGCTCGGGTGCGAGCTCCATCGGCGCACGAGCGTCGCGGTGACACTCTTCGATGATCGGTTTCACCCGCTGGTCGACGAATGTCCGAACGGTGTCGCGAACCAGCTTTTCCTCGCCGGTCAGGAGCGACTCGAAGTCCATGAAGTCGACACCGGGAAAACGTTCCATCGCAAGGTCCTCTCGCAGGCTGGTCGTGGCAAGAAAGGTGTGGGCGAGAAGAGTGGGGGCAGGAAGATTCGGTTGGACGGCCGAGGCGGTTGCGGCAGCACCCCGACGGTTCGGACTCCCGTTTGCCAGCCCAGCCGGAGTCGGCGGTCGTGCTGCCGAGCTCGGAAGACCCTTGGAGTTGGGCGCCGTCGCGCTTGGAATCCTAACATGGCGGGGGAGGTCTCGGGTTACCATCGCGGCGTGTCGAGACTTGCACCGAAGCGGTCAATGCGAGCTCCGCCCGGGTCGGACGTCCCGGCAGTGGACCGCGAATCGACCCTTCGAGTGGAGTGGCAAGCTTGAGTTTCTTGACCGTCGTCCTCGCGATCGCAGTTGCGTTGTGGATCGATCGGTCGAGCGAGCGTCGCGGCCTGCAGCCACCCGGTCTGCACCTCGGCGCCGGGCGCCCCGCTCGGCGCGGCGCGGCGTTGATGGGCTTGTCGCTCGCGCTCTACCTGGCGGTGTTTCAGCCGATCGAGGGCCTAGCCTCGGCGACGCCACCGTCGCCACCGACCGCGGTTTGGCCGTTGTTCTGGGTCCATGGGGTCCTGCTACTCGCCCTCGTGGTTTGGTGGGGCGCTGGCTTCGTCGGCCTCGACCGCGACCGGTCAGCGGGTGCGCCGACCGGGTCACGCCTCCTCGGACTGAGCGTCGAGCGCTTCGGGCGCGAGCTTGCGATCGGCGTCGGCGCGGGCGTGGTGGCGTGGCTGGGAGTGTTGGCGATGCTCTTGGTGGTGGGCTCGCTGGTCACAGCGTGGGGCGCCGAGGCCCTGCTGCCCGAACACCCCCCGGCCTTGGTCGTCTGGGTCGCGGCGTTGCCGGTGGCGGTACGAGTGGCGGTCAGCCTGTCGGCGGGCTTCGTCGAAGAGCTGTTTTTTCGCGGTCTGCTCCAGGCCAGGATTGGTGTCGGCGCCTCGACCGTGCTGTTCGCCGTCGCGCACCTCGGCTACCGGCAGCCGTTCCTGCTGCTGGGTGTGGTGATGCTCTCGTTCGGGTTTGCCGGACTGGTGCGGTGGCGCCGGAACCTATGGCCGGCGATCGCCGCCCACGCAGTGTTCGACGGTGTTCAGTTGCTGGTGCTGATCCCTTGGGTGCTTCGAGTCTCGGGCGCCGAGTCGCCGCTCGTCGCGCCGGTGGATTGACCGCGCCGTCTGCTAGAGTCCAGAGTTCCAGGATGGCGGAGCAAGCTTGCGAGGTTCAGCTGTCGATCGGCAGCCAGTTCGAGAACATCGAGCTGGTTCAGAGCGTGCTGGAAGAGTCGCTGGAGAGCCTGGACTTCGACGACGACAGCCGGTACTGGATCGGGATCGCGGTGCGGGAGGCGGTGGCCAACGCGATCAAACACGGCAACCTCGAGGACCCTCGAGTAGCGGTGGCGGTGGAGGTTAGGATAGCGGACGGTGCGTTCGGAGGCAGGGCGCTGGAGATCAGGGTCCGGGACCACGGCACGGGTTTTGATCCCGGAAAGGTCGGGGATCCGCGGGATCCGGCCAACCTGCTCAAACCGGCCGGCCGCGGTATCTTCTACATGAAGCGTTTCATGGACGACATCGAATACAACTTCGGGCCCGAGGGTGGGACGGTGGTCACCCTGCGCAAGCGCCTCGGAACCCGCGGATGAACAGGGAGATTCTGAGATGAAAGCAACGATTCGCGAACGCGATGGCGTCTCGATCATCGAGTTGAAGGGCAAGATCACCATCGGTGTCGGCGACGTGGCGTTTCGGGAGACTGTCCACAAGGCTCTGGAGACGGGAGCCAAGAAGTTGGTGGTGAATCTTGGGGAAGTGACCACGATCGATTCGTCCGGGATCGGCGAGCTGGTCGCCGCCTTCACCACGGTGTCGAACCGTGGCGGCAAGCTCCGGTTGTGCAAGATCCCTCCCAAGGTCGACGACATCCTGCAGATCACCCAGCTGATCCAGGTCTTCGACATCCACGATGACGAAGACGAGGCGATCGCTGCTTTCACCGCCTGAGTTTTCACGGGCTGAGCTTCCACCAGCTGAGCTTCCACCATCTGAGCTTCTACCGGCTGGGCTTCTACCGGCTGGGCTTTCACCGGCTGGGCTTTCGCCGGCTGAGCGCGCCGCCCTCCGGCGCGCCGCCACGACAGCCTCTCGGGCATTGGGCCTTCGCCGTCGCGAGATGCGCGATCGGCTCGGCTCTGGTTACCGCGGTGGCTACCGCGGTGGTCACCGCGGCCGGCGGCCAAGAGCCGGGCCGCCCTCGTGACCTCGACGAGCTGCGCGCCTTGATCGCGCGGCTCAACGCCGAGACCGCCGAGGTTTCGGCGCTTGCCGGGGACCTGCTTGGGCGAGCCGCGCGTACCCGGCTCGAGCTGCAGCTGCAAGCTGCCAGGGTAGCCGAAGCCGAGACGGCACTGGCGACGACTCGCGCTGAGATTGCCGACACCGAGGCCTCGCTGCAGGTGCTCGAGGTCTCGCTGGCTGAGGCCGGGCGCGCGCTGCGCCGTCGGCTCGCGGCGATGGCCAGCTATTCTCGCCACGGCTATCTGCGGCTGCTGCTTGCGGTCGATCGCGGCGCCGAACCGGTCGCGGCGTTGCGGCTGCTGCGCTATCTGGTTCGCCGCGATGCCGAAGTCATCGCGGGATACCGCGACGCTCGCGATTCGCTCGAGAGTCGACGAAGCGATCTCGCAGGCCAGCAGGTCGCGGCGCGGAACTGGGTGGACGCGGAAGCGACCCGGCGCGTCGACCTCGACCGGGCACGTCGCGAGCAGCGACGGGTGCTCGCCGACCTCGAGGTACGGCGCCGGCGCCTGCTCGAGCGCACCCAGGTGCTGGGCGAGAAGGAGGCTCGGCTCGGGCGGCTGCTGGAGGTGTTGGCCGCCGAAGGCGGTTCGGCGCTTGACGGAGTCCCAATCCAAGAGTTCCGCGGCGCCCTCGCTTGGCCGGCAGCGGGACGGGTCACGGTCGGGTTCGGCCCGCGGCGCGATCCCACTTACGGCACCAGCGTTCCCCACAACGGCGTCGAGATAGAGGTCGCCCAGGGCACTGCGGTGAACGCGATCTACCGCGGCCGAGTGCTGTTCGCGGCGCCGTTCCAGGACCTCGGGTTCGCGGTGGTCGTGGAGCATCCCGGCCGTGCGCTGACGCTCTACGCCAACCTCTCTGCGCTCGAAGTCGCCGAGGGCGATGTGGTAGGGTTGAACGCGATTGTGGGGCGGTCGGATGGCCGTCTTTACTTCGAGATCCGGATCGATCGACAGCCGCAAGATCCCCGAGAGTGGCTGCTCTAGTCTCGCCACTCTGGGCCAGAGATAGCACATCGAAAGAGAGTGGAAGATCGCATGAGTCGTGGCAATCGGAGTCGCCTCGTGTTCGCGACCCTGTCGGGTTTGGTGGTGGTGCCGCTGCTGTCGGGAGCGATGCTGAGCGCCCGCCCGCGCGACGACGCCGACGACTCGCTGTACAAGTACCTGTCGGTGTTCACCGAGGTGTTGCGCCTGGTGCGCACCGCCTACGTCGAAGAGCCCGAGCTCGACCGGTTGATGGCGGGGGCGATGGATGGCGCGGCCGACGCCCTCGATCCGTTCTCGATGTACGTCCCGGCCAGCCAGGTCGAGGAGTTTGATCGGGCGGAACGAATCGGGCGTCGCCACCATGGCCTGTTGGTGCTCAAGGAGCGCGGCGTGGCATTCGTCGCGGCGGTCGACGTCGGCAGTCCCGCCGAGCGCGCAGGGATCCGTCGCGGTGACATCGTAGCGAAGCTGAACGACCGTTCAACGCGGGACATGCCGATGTGGGAGCTGCGCCAGACCTTGGCGGGTCCGGCTGGCTCGACTTTGGCGGTCGAGCTGGTGCGTCAGGCCAGCCCGCTGCTCGTCGATGTCGAGCTCGGCCCGTTCCCGGTGCCGGCGCCGAGTGTCAGCGAACTTGGTGGCCGGGCGGTGGTGCGGGTGCCCGGGTTTGACGACGACACCTCGAGCGAGCTCGCGAAGATCCTGCGCGACCTCGGCCCGCGGCCGATCCTCCTCGACCTGCGCGGCGTTGCTGGCGGCAACCCCAAGGCCGCCTACCGTTGCGGCGGGCTGTTCGTCCCTGGCAATCTCGGTCGTCTCGAGGGAAGAAGGGGTGTCGTCGAGACCTTCGAGGGTCAGTCCGAGCCGGCTTTCGTGGGCGAGGTGGCGCTGTTGGTCGACCGCGGTTCGCAGGGCGCGGCCGAGGTCTTTTCGGCGGTGCTGGTCCAGGGGGCGGGCGCG
>JAQBHE010000004.1:0-8868 GCA_032128015.1 Holophagae bacterium | reverse complement strand
TTCGCGCGCCGGGGCGGCAGGCACCGCACTGGCCTGAGCCGAGCCAGAGCCGGGGACAGAGGCAGAACCGGCGGCGGCGACCAAGCGAATCAGAGCGCGCCGTTCCGGCGCGACCCGAAACGCCGGCTGGTAAGCCAGCGGACCAGCATCGCAATGTGGTCGGGTCGGCCCCGCGACAGCATCCGCAGGAGGTCGCGCCACTTGCCCCGACGCGCCAGACCACAGAGAGTCTTGATCGCGAGACGGGCGTTACGCTGGGCGCGCTGTTTGCGAAACACCGGCAAGTAGTCGCCATCGAGGTCGGCGGTGATCCGAGTCAGGCGCTCGAGGATGGCGCGTCCCTGGTCGCCGGTTGCGAAACGCACTCGCCGGCGAGCCTCGATAACCGTCGGCAAGACTCTCACCACAGCCAAGCCGTGGTGGTCGAACTCGAAGCGGAATATCCCGCCTTCCTGCTGCTCGCGAACCATCAGCTCCTCGGTCACCAAACCTTCCTGCCAATCGACCAGGAAGTTTCCCAGGCTATAGCACACGACGCCGCCAGCGCTCACCTCGATTCCCTGGAGCACGTGGGGGTGATGAACCAGCACCGCGCCGGCGCCAGCGGCGGCCAACCGGTGGCCGAGCGCTCGCAGCTCCGGATCCGGGTAGTCGAGGTACATGAAGCCGGTGTGCAAGGACACCACGACCACGTCGACCCGGGTCCGCGCTTGCTTCACCTCCTCGACCAGGACGTTCGGCTCGAGCTCGCAGTACCACGGGCCAACGACGGGTCTGGCCTCGAGGGTTCGAGCGGCCGCCAGGAAGCCGATTCGCAATCCCGCGGCCTCGACCACCACGAGACCGCGAGCCGAGTCCGCGTCGCGACCCGCCCCGACCACCAAGAGGCCGCGGTCTTCGAGCGCATCGAGGGTGGAGCCGAGACCTTCGGGTCCGTGGTCCGCGACGTGGTTGTTCGCGAGGCAGACGACCCCGAGCCCGGACCCCGCGAGCAGATCGGCCGCCCGGGTCGGCGCGGCAAACGGCACCCATGGCAGCGGGTCGTCGGTCAGCACGCCTTCGAGATTGGCAAAGGCCACATCGCAAGACCTCAGGAAGGCCTCGACCTCGGCGAACGGGGACGCCGCGCCGGCCTTGAGCGCGGCGCGGATCTGCTCGCCGCTGAAGCCGGTGTCACCGACCGCGGCGAGAGTCACCAACGGACCCGAGGGTGGGCGAATCGCGATCTCGAGCCACTCCATGCCGGGCGGCACTAGGCCTTCGGCGAGGTCGGCGCCGATGGCCAGGATCCGCGGCTGCACCGCGGCGTTCAATCCGACACCTCCGACGACTCAGGCCGCCCGGCCGCCAGCGCCGGCTCGTCGTTGTCACTGTCACCGAGAACCCAGTGCTGGGGCGACTCGCCCAAGCGCGCCATGATCACGGGTTGATGGCTATGCCAGCACAGGCGGGCGGGAGTCGCGATCCAGAACCCGGCACGCTTCAGGCACCGGCGCAGTTGCGGCAACGACGTCAACGCGGTGACCTGCGAGGCGCCGCCGACGGATGCGTCGCGCAGGACGAGCTGCAGTAACTCGGCAACTGCACTCCGGTCCTCGAGGTCGCCGAAAAAGTCGAGCACGCGGACGGTCAGACCCGTGGTGGTCCGTACCCAGCGGGCGATCAACGCCAGCGACGGCAGCTCCGCCGGTCCTGCCAAGTAAGCTCGAAGATCGCTCCGGTAGGGCGCGTCATCGTATCGCCACGACAAGTACTCGCGGTCGCGAAGGGTGCTCGCCACGCCACGACGGTGGCCGCGGTCGAAGACCCCGGCGAGCTCCGCGATCGGGATTCCCTCGGTGAGGCGGGCGGTGCGGGGGCGAAAGCGGGCGAGCCGCGTGCGCAGGACCGCGGCTACCGGGGCCAGGATCGCCGCGCCAACCAGGCGGCGTGGCCCGCCACCGAGAAAGCGGAGTCCGGCGGATCGCAGTGGCGCCAGGCTCGCTCGAAGATCTTCGCGGACACTCCAACCGTGGCGTCGGTGGATGCCAGCGGCGAGCCGGTTCCCAAACCCAACTTTGAGACCGGCGAGGTCGCGAATCCGTTGGTCGAACAACCGCTGGAGACCACGGCCGCGATACTCCGGGGGAATGTACAGGTCGACCCACCACACCGCCTCGGTCTCCTCACCGAGTACCAGAAGCCGCGCCGGGATCACCGCACAGTAGGCGGCAACTTCGCCGGCGATGGCGACCGCCAGGCGGTTCTGGCCGCCGCGATGGAGCCAGTCGCCATGGCGGCCGAGGAAATCGGCCTTGGCGTCGCCGAAGGCAAGGCGGAGGAAAGAATCGAGCTTGCCCGGATCCAGCTCGCCGGCGGCGACCATTTCTGGGCGGCTCACCCGCGGCCTCTCTGTCCTGTGCGATCGCCGCGTGCGACCGCGCGAAGGGCATCGCGGTAGCCGCGGTGCAGGCGGTCCGCGAGCTCGCTGCAGCCATGCTCGGCGAGCGCAATCTCTCGCCCTGCGCAACCCATTCGCCGGGCGAGCTCGGGGTCGCCGAGCAAGCGGTCGATCGCCGTCGCCATGGCTGGGGCATCCCCGGGAGCAACCAGCCAGCCGCTGACGCCGTCGCGCACCAGTTCCGGCACACCACCGACCCGGGTCGCCACCACCGGCCGGGCGGCGGCCATCGCCTCGAGGATGGAGTTGGGCACACCTTCGCTGTGAGAGGTCAAACCCAGCAGCTCGAATCGGCTGACCAACTGCGGCACGTCGTCGCGGAACCCGGTGACCACGACTCTGCCGGCAAGTCCGAGGTTCTCGATCTCGCTCTTCAGTTGAGTCGCTACCTCAGGCTCGCTCGGCACTGGCTGACCGACGATCAGCCCCTTGACGTCGGGGTGGCGCGGCAACGCCAGGGCCAACGCCCGCACCCACAGGAGGTGGTTCTTGACCGCCCGCAGGTTGCCGATCGAACCGATCACGCGCTCGTTGGCTGTAATCCCGAGCTCCTCGAGGTCGAGGGCGGTGTCAGCACCATCCAGCTCCGGTACTTCGACGCAGTTGGGAAGCACTTCGAGTCGATTCGGAGGATGGCCCTCGGCGATCCTCTGGTCGCGGATCACCCGGGCGTTGACCACCAGCTTCGAGACCCCGCGCAGCGCCAGCCAACGAACCGGCGCCGGCAGACCGCGAAACCCCCGCAGCTCGGTCGAGCCACGCAGCGAGCCCCAGCGCACCGGCACCCGCAGCAGGCCGCCGACCACCGCCGCGTAGGGGTTGTCGTGGACCGTCCACGAATGGACGACTTGCGGTCGCAACCGGTGCAATAGCGCGAGCAAGAAGCGGCAGCGCGCGAGCACGCCGCGGGCACCGGTTGGCACGGTCCATACGGTCACTCCGAAATCCCGCAGCGCCGACTCGTATCCCTTTCTTGTCGCCCGATTGAACACCACCACATGACACTCCTGGCCGGCCCGATCGCGATGCTTTAGCAACAGGAATAGCTGGCGCTCGCTGCCGCCAAAACCAAGCTCGCCGATCAAGTGCACCACTCGCATCGACACCGCTCTACGGCACCTCGGTCGTGACCGTTGCGCGCCCGGCTAGGGCTTCGGCCAGAGGCTTCTCGAGCAGGCCAGCTACCGCCGCATGACCCGCGGGCGAGAAGTGGGTGTCGATGCGCCCATACGGCTCGAGGCCGGCAGCCTGCGCCACTTGCAGCGACCGCGTGGCGTCGATCACGATCAGTCCGCGACCTTCGAGCTCGGGGCGCAGCAATCGCGCCGGTTGCTCGAGGTCGACCTCGTCCCAAGGAATCCCCGAGGACCGCGCGTAGATGGCGCCCAGGGCGGGATCGACCTGGTAGGCGCCGGGCAGCAACACGAACCACACCGGCACTCCGTGCTCTCTAGCCACCGCGGCGATCTCGGAGCAGGACTCGCCGGTGAGTGCCCACCGCTTCGACTCGGCCTCGGAGCGCAGCAGCACTTCCGGGAAACGCCGCGCCGACAGCCCGAGTCGCATCAGCAGCGACCAGGCGCGCTGCTTGAACAGCACAAAGACATGGGAGCGGGTTTCGAGCGCGTTGTTGATCGGGTAGGCGACCGCGTCGAGCCATTCCTTCCGCCCAAGACTCCGCGGCCAACGCAGCGGCCGGGATGACGGTTCCTTCGGTCCGAACCGTTCAACGCGCCGAGTCTCGATGTCGTTGCCCAGGAACAAGAAGACCAGCGTCAGGTCGTAGGCGCCACTCGAAAGGTAGTGGCGCGCCTGCAACAGGTAGTGGCTGGGGCCATAGCCGCCGACCGCGGTGTTGTCGATCGCGACCGGCACACCGAGACGTCGCGTTGCGCCTTCTGCCAAGAGCGAGGTCAGGGTCTGCTCGTTCTCGACCTCGAGCGCGGCGATGAACGAATCGCCCAGCGCGAGCAACCGAAATCGCGGCCCCGCGACCGACGACGACACACCCACCCGGTGGCCGGCGCCGCCGATACGGTGGCCGGCGCCGTCGGTGCGCAGGCGCACCGCGCGCTCGCCAGTGTTGACGACGGTGTCAAGATTCGGCGCGTGACGCCACCCGAGACCGTCCTCGGGAATCCAGATATCGGGACGCAGCAACACCAACTGCTGGGGCGCGAGCACCCGCACCCCGAGCTCGAGCGCGAGGCCGCAGAAGACCAGCGACGCGGCAAACAGCGCGATTCGAACCGCGATCGCAAGGACCACCCGCTTGAAGCGGCCGTGACTCATCGACCGCCGCTCACAGCATCCCCGCGCAGCGCCTGTAGCGGCCGACGATGCAACCCCGAGAGTTTCGCGGCAAGGTAGCTGGGCCGCGCGGAATAGAGGCCGATCCGGGGAACCTCGTAGCGCGGGCGGCCGACCGACCGCGAATCCTCGGCGAACGCCGCGCGGTAGCCGGCGGCGCGCGTCGCATCGACAACCCGCGCGTCGTAATCGCCGGTGGGATAGGCGAACAGATCCACCGGCCGATCGATGACTTCTTCGAGACTGCGCTTCGACTCCTCCAACTCGTAGCGCAGACGGTGATCGTCGCAAGCGGTCAACAGCGGATGGCTGACGCTGTGGGATCCGATGGTCACCAGCCCGGAGTCGACGCACCCGCGCAACCGGTCGGCCGAGAGACCGTCGTAGAGATCCGCCGCAATCGACCGGGGAACCGCCGAGACCGTGCTCCACACCTTTGCGACCTGGGCGCGCACCGACGGCAGCCAGTCTCGCGGATCCCTCATGTGTTGGGTGGCGACGAAGAACACCGCCGGGGCCTGGTATTGCACGAGCAGCGGCAGGACCACGTCGTGGTGGTTCCGGAATCCGTCGTCGAAGGTCAGCAACACTCCCGGTGAAGTCGCGTCGAACAAGCGGTCGGGGTCGAGGAACCGATAGCGAGGTGACAGCCAGGCGAGCAACGCCTCGAGATCGCGCGCCGCCATACCCGACTGCGTCGCAGGCAAGTCCGGGTAACGACGGGACGCGATACCGTGGAGCTCGAGCACAAACCGACCGCGACCGAGCAGGCGACCGGCAATCCGACTCAGCCCGCTGGCCCACAACAACCCGACGCCGAGATCGCGGGCGCGACCGTCGGCGCTCATCCGTCCTCTCGAGGGGCGCGCAACGGTCGTCTCCAGGCTGCTTCGAGTCGCCCGCGAATGGTCTGTTGCCATGTCTCGAGGGTATAACCGCGGGCGGTCTTTCGGGCGGTCGTGGACATGACCCGGAACCGCTCGGGACCGGCGGCGACCAACTCGAGGATCGCCGTCGCAACCGCCGCAGACGAGGTGTCGGTGAGCAACTCTCCCCCACCCTCGCCGAGCAGCCGAGGCAACACCGAAACCGGCGAGGCCAGCACCGGCACGCCGCACGCGAGGGCCTCGAGCACGGCCTTCGGGAAGCCCTCGGCGACTCGGGTGGGGAACACCAGCAGGTGGGCGCGCGACAACACCCTCAAGACCTCCGAATGCGCCAGGTTGCCGTGGAAACGGACCGCCTCGGCGACCCCGGCGGCGACCGCCGCTTCCACCAGCTCGACCCGCAGCGGACCGTCGCCGACCACTTCGAGCTGCGATCCGGGACAGCGGTCCCGGACTCGGGGCAGGGCATCGATCACCGCACGAACGTTTTTGCCGGCGGTAAGCCGGCCGACCGTGACCAGACGCAGCGGCTGGCCTGCTCGCCACGGCTCGGCGACCTCGAGGCGCTCGATCTCGCTCGCAGAAAGGGTGGTCGAGAAGATCCACGAAACACCGCGGCTCGGGGCCTCGGATCCGCCGCCGGTGGCCATCACCACGACCCGGCCGCCAGCAATCCGCGGCAGCAGCCAGCTGAGCCCGCGTTCGGCGAGCGAGCCGCGACTTCCCCAGGTGCCGCAGTGCCGGATGAAAAGCGGTTTTCTGAGGATCAGCGCCGCGATCAGGCCGAGCGCGCCGAGGTCGCCCGGCACCGCGGCGTGCACGGCGTTGGCGCGCACAATCTGGCGCAGCATTGCGGGCAAGAAGCGCGGCAGCCAGAACAACAGGGCCAGCTTGCGCCGGCCGTCGCTGCCAGCCGGCTCCGCCAGACCGCACACCTCGAGTCGGTGTCCGGCGAGGTCCCGCACGCCACTGGGCGGCGGCCCGCCGCGCTTGGCGATCACCAAGGTCGTTCCGTCGAACAGCTCGCTCAGGGCGGCCATCTGGAACGGGAAGCCGCCGTCGGTGGCAAAACCGGTAGCAGACTGCGGGCTCTGCCAACAAGGCTTGTACGACGTCACCACCAAGCGCATAGCGCCGATTCTGCCACCCCTCCGGTCACCCGGCCCTAGCGACCCGCACCTGGTCACTGAGCGCCGTCTCGATCCGAGCCAGCACTCGCTCCGGCGCCAAGTGCTGACGGTAGTAGGCGCTCGCTGCAGCACCCAGACTTTCGCGGTACGCAGGGTCGCCGAGCACCCGATCGAGCCCGTCTTCGATCGCGGCGACACTGCCGTCGACGAGGTGAAGGTGGACACCGTGCTCGAGCGGCGACGGCAATGCCCGCGACAGCGGAGTCGAGAGGATCGCCTTGCCGAGCGCCAGAAACTCCGCGAGTTTCCAGCCGTGGCAGTCCCTCACCGCCGGGGTGTTGAAGACCACAGCCGAGCGGCGAGTCGCCGCCACGTAGTCCGCGATCGTGAATCGTCGATCGATCGTCCACTCGGCGAACCCGGGAACATCGTCGAGCGGTCTCTTGACGAACCCGCCGTCGATGGTGAGCCCCGGTCGCGAGCGGCAGGCCGCGATGAAGTTCGCGCGCAAGCGGTTGGTCTCGGGCTCGTTGCGCCACAGGCGAGAGGCGAAGAAAACGTAGTCTGCGAGCGACTCGCCCGGCTGATAGCAAGCGAGCGGCAAGCGGTAGCGGTACTGGCGCCGGTAATCGGCGAAATGTTGCTTGAGGCCGCGAGACGGCCAACCGCCTCGGACGAGATTCGCCGCCGCTCGGCCCCAAGCGCGCAGCGGTGGATCGACGGTTACCGGGAAGCTCGGACCGATCGCCAGCAATCGTTGGCGGAGCTCGGGTGCCAGTCCGTAGGACTCGAGGTCTTGGGCCAGGTTCACCTTGGCGTAGACGTCGCACCATTCGAGGGCCCGAGGATCGAGCGCCGGTCCGTCGGATGCTGAGATCACCACCCTCCCCGGCGTTTCGCCTTCGAATACCAGCGCCAGACAATGGTGACCCAGCCGCGGAAAGTCCCGGGCGCTGAACCGCAGTCGGCGGCCGCTGCTGCGCAGGCCGTCGAGATAGAACGAGTAGTACAGCGCGTTGAAGCCGGGGTAGACCCGCACTCGCGACCGTTCTTGGTGCGGCAGTCGAGATCCGGTCATCGTCCCAAGTAGATGCGCGAGAACAGTTGGTCGTCACTCTGGCGGCGCCGCCGGAACCGGCGACCCCGTCGGCGGTCCACCTGGGCGTTGTCGAAGTCGATCAGCCAGGGCAGGCCGCTTTCGGCCTCGATCACGACGTTGCCGAAGGTGAAGCTCATGCCGGTCACTCCATGGGCGTGTACGGCGCGGATCGCCTGCTCGATCTCGGAAACCAGTGCCTGTCCGCCCACCGCCGCGAGTCGTTGGCGACCGCGCGCCCACACCACTTCGATCCTCGCCGCGGGCTCGAACGCCAGCAGGTCGGGGTCGCGCTCGGTGTCGACCGACAAGATCCGAGCACCGGCGGCGACCAGAAGATCGCGCAGCGTCGGCCCCGGCACGAACGACTTGTCGAGCACCAGCGCGGTCTCGTCTACCCGCAGCAACGCTGGAGCTCGGATCCCGCCGAGGGTCGCCAGCGCCTGCCATTCGCGCAAGAACCCAGCCCGGTCGCCGCGGAAGTCCTTGCGCAGGAAAACGGAGTCGCCTTCGAGCAGCAGGTCGAGCGAGTAGCGATAGCGTTCGACGAACTCGGTTCCCCCAACCGACGATAGCCCCGGAAACCCCCCGAGCTCACTCGTCAGGCGTCCATCGTTGTCGATGCGACCGAGCCGGATGGTCGCGGAATCGCCGCGCGCTCGAACAACGGCCCGCCGCGTCGCCTCGCCGACCGGCCACCGTGCCCACGACAGCGCGGCGGCGCGATCGGCGACGCCGAGCGCACGCGCGCGGCGGCGACCACCGCCAGCGATCCTCTCCGCGAGCGCCAGCACAGCCGTGGCCCCGCCACGAAGCCAGCGCAGCCCTCGCGACACCGGGTATCGTCCGGAGGCCGCGCGCCCAGCTCCCACCTCGAACTGTTGGAGACGGCTCAAGGCTCGCGCCTCTCGGATCGATGCGGCGAAGCGAGACGGAGCGCCTGGACCATGCCCTGGAGCTTGCCCGCCACCGCACCCAGAGTCTCGCGCTCCGGCCGCCGCAGCG
>JAQBHE010000003.1:0-5222 GCA_032128015.1 Holophagae bacterium | reverse complement strand
GTCGCTGTACTACGCCCTTCTCGACACCGAGACCGGCAGTCTGAGCTACGTCTGTGCCGGCCACCCCTACCCTCTGCTTCGCCGAGCCGGCGGGGAGATTCTCGAGCTGGGCTCGGCCTCGCTACCGCTCGGCATGCGCGTCGATCTCGAGCTCCACGAAGAGACGGTGGATCTGGAGAAGGGCGACCTGTTGGTGCTCTACAGCGACGGCATTCCCGAGGCGGTCGACGCGCACGACGAGGCCTTCGGCTTCGAGCGCTTGCGCACCGCCCTCGAGCCTGGCGGCACAGCGCAGGAGGTGCACGATCGGCTGCTCGCCGAAGTCGACGGTTTCACGCGCTCACGAGCACTGGAGGACGATCGCAGCCTCGTCGTCCTGCGGCGTCTGAACGGTTCCTGACCGGACGACCCTTAGGGGCGGGCGACGGTTGCGGGCTAGGCGCCGGTGGGAATCTCGTTGTACGCGCGGTCGCGATCGACCCGGATGTCGCCGGGGAGGCCGAGCACGCGCTCGGCAATGATGTTGCGCAGGATCTCGTCGGTGCCGCCGGCGATCCGCAATCCCGGGGCGTAGAGGAAGCCGCTCTGGAACAGGGCGTCAGAGAGGGTGTCGTCGGGGTTGATCAGGGAGCCCCCGATGTCCATCAGCTCCGAGCCGAACGAGCCGATGTCCTGGAGCTTGGTGGCGCTCACCACCTTGGTGATCGACGCCTCGGGGCCGGGCGCCTGGCCCTTGGACAATGCGGTCAGGCTGCGCGAGCGGATGTGACGGAGGCCCTCGGACTGGACGTGCCAGTCGGCGATCGCTTCGCGCACCGAGCGGTCTTCGATCGCCGGCCCGTGCTCGAGCCGGACCCGGCGCGCAAGGGCGAGCAGGTCGCGGGCGTCGGGGGGCGGCGCGCCGCCGACCGCCAGACGCTCGTTCATCAAGGTCGTGATCGACACCTGCCAGCCGGAGCCGACCTCGCCGAGGCGCTGGGAATCGGGGATGCGGACGTTGGTGAAGTAGACCTCGTTGAAGTCGGAGGCGCCGGAGATCTGCTTGATCGGCCGGATTTCGACTCCCGGCGAGCGCATGTCGAGGAAGAAGAACGTGAGCCCTTTGTGCTTGGGCAGCGTCGGGTCGTGGCGGGTGACCAGGATGCCGTAGTCGGAGTAGTGGGCGCCCGAGGTCCACACCTTCTGGCCGTTGACCACCCAGTCGTCGCCGTCGCGCACCGCGCGCATGCGCAGCCCAGCGAGGTCGGAGCCGGCGCCTGGCTCGGAGAACAGCTGGCACCACACCTCTTCGCCGCGCACCATTGGCGGCACGAAGCGACGTTTCTGCTCCTCGGTTGCGTACTCCATCAGCACCGGCGCGCACATCCCGAGGCCGATCGAGAAGAAGCCGGCGGGGACGTCGTAGCGCGCCTCTTCTTGCTCGTAGATGATCGAGTACAGCACCGGCTTGCCCTGGCCGCCGTACTCTGCGGGGAAGTGCATCCGGGCGTAGCCGGCGTCGGCCTTCTTGGCCTGCCATTCCTTGGCGAGCCGCAGGCCCTTCTCGGAGTCGATGCGGCGGTTGAGGCTGCGCCGGCCGGTGCGCGGCGTCGCGTTGGCCTTGAGCCAAGCTCCGACCTCGGCGCGAAAACCGGCTTGTTCTGGGGTGTCGTTGAAGTCCATTTCGCGATCCTCCTCAGGCGCTTTGGGCCTGGGCTTCGAGAGCGTCGATCAAGCGGTCTTTCCAAACGCGAGCGCTGCCGAGGGCGAGCGCCAACAGCTTGGCCCGGCGGTAGAACAAGTGGCAGTCGGACTCCCAGGTGAAACCGATACCGCCGTGGGTCTGGATGTTCTCCTTGGAGGCGTAGTGGTAAGCGTCGATCGCGGCCACCCGGGCGGCGGCGGAGGCGGTTGGCAACTCGGGTGAGTCGGTCGACAGCGCCCAGGCGCCGTAGTAGCAGTTGGCGCGCGCCAGTTCGTTTTTGATGTACATGTCGGCGAGCTTGTGCTTGATCGCCTGGAACGAGCCGATCGGACGACCGAAGGCGAAGCGTCCCTTGGCATAGTCGACCGACATTTGCAGGCAGACGTCGGCGCCGCCCAGCTGCTCCATCGCGAACAGCACCGCGGCCCGGTCGAAGATCGCGTCCTTGATCGCCCAACCTTCGCCGGCCTTGCCGAGACGCTGGGCGGGGGCGCCGTCGAAGGTGAGCTTGGCATGGGACCGCGACGGGTCGAGGGTGTCGACGGTCTTTCGCGTGACCCCCGCTCCCGCGAGGTCGACCAGCGCCAGCGACGTGCCGTCGCCTTCGCGCGCCACCACCACCGCGAAGTCGGCGACGTCGCCGTCGGGCACCGGGTTCTTCGAGCCGGTGAGTCTGGCGCCGTCGAAAGTGGTCTCGAGGCTGCTCGCGGTCGCGACGCCGGGGCCTTCGGCGAGCGCGAAGGTGCCGATCGCTCGGCCTTCGGCGAGCGCGGAAAGGCGCTCCTTCTTCTGGTCCTCTGACCCGGCGCGCAAGATCGCCTCGGTCGCGAGGTAGACCGACGACGAGAACGGCACCGGGGCGAGCGCGCGTCCCAGCTCCTCGGCGATCACGCACAACTCGAGGTAGCCGAAGCCGATGCCGCCGTACTCCTCGGGGATCGCGGTGGCCGGCGCTTGGATGTCGACCAGGCCCTTCCACAACGCCTGGTCATAGGGCTCCGCACCTTCGAGGATCCGGCGCGGGACCTCGATCGGACAGGCGCCCTTGAGGAAGTCGCGAGTCTGCTTCTTGAGCGCCTTTTGGGCGTCGGAGAAGTCGAAATTCATGGGAGTTCTCCTTGGCGATGAAGCGGGCGGGAACCGGCGTCGCGCCCGTCGCCGTCCGGGGCGCCCGTCAGCGACCGGGGCGACGGAGGCGGCGCGGTGGGGAGCAAACGGTCCGAGGATACCACTCCTACCGACCGGTTGGTCAACAATGGGTGGGGCTCATCTGCCCTTCGATTCAGCAGCCGGAAGCGGGTTACGGCGTTCACTTCCCGGGCTGCTTGTATCATCCCTGGCAACAGGGTGTGGTCGCGCAGGTCGATCACCTTGTCGCCGTCGACTGGGCGGCGGAAGCCGGGCTCGATGGCGGTGATCCGATCGCCTTCGACGATCACCGTCTGGTCGCGCAGCATCGTGTCGCCGGAGCCCTCGATCACGCGGCCGGCGCGGAGCAGCAGCCGTTCGGCTTCGAGCGGTGCGGAGAGGAGGCCCGAGGTCGCGCCCGCGAGGGTCACCAGGAGACAGGTGGTGGGCAGTCGTCGAAGCATGGATTCCTCCGAGGTCGATGCAGACGGCGACCAGCGGCAACGGGCGAGGACTGGACCAGAGCGTAGCGCACGGCGGGCAGGGCTCGCCGGTCACACCGCTGCTTGGACTCGAGCGGGAAGGCTGCGAGCGAAGATCTCGGCGGCCTGGGTCACCACGTCTTCGAGGATCTCGCGGGCCGGTCGGATCTCGCGCAGCATGCCGGACGTCTGACCGGCGGCGTTCATCAACAGGTCGTCGCGGCCGGCCTCGCGTAGCGAGTGGATGAGGTCGCGGGCGAGCACGCCCTGCAGCCCCATGGGCAGCGCCTGCAGGCCGCTGCGCTCCCAGGCTTCGATCAACGGGTTGCGGATGTTGCGCATGGTCTTGCCGCTGTAGAGGCGGGTGACCAGGGTGTCTTCGGCGGCGGCATCGAGCACGCGACGTTTCTGGAGCTCGGGCTGGTTCGCCTCTTCGGAGACCAGGAACGCGGTACCGCACCAGGCGCCGATGCAGCCGAGAGCGAGCACCGCGGCGAGGCCGCGGCCATCGGCGATGCCGCCAGCGGCGACCACCGGCTTGGGCGCCACCGCGTCGATCACCTGCGGCACCAGCGCCAGGGTACCGATGCGGCCGGTGTGACCGCCGGCCTCGGTTCCCTGCGCGACCACGATGTCGGCGCCGCCCAGAGCGACCCGGCGCGCCGCGCGGACATCGCCGACCAGCGACAGGACGCGGGTGCCGTTTCGATGCAGCGCCTCGACAAACGCTGCTGGGCTGCCCAGTCCCGAGGCGAACACCGGCACTCGTTCTTCGAGCAACACTTCGATCTGGGCGCCCGCCCAGCTCTTGCCTACGGGAGGCACCCGAGCGGTTGGCGGACCGGGCGCCTCCTTCCACTCGATGCCGAGCTCGTGCGCGATCTTCTGTAATCCCAGGCGGGCCTCGGCGGGCACCAGGTCCGCCGTCGGCCCGGCCGACGCCATCGGGCCGGGGCCGCGCGGCACCAGCAAGCTCTCCGCCAGCAACAGGTCGACGCCGAACGGGCGATCGGTGAGCTCGCGCACCGCCCGGATCTCGTCGCGCAACTCGTCGGCGGGGTAGGCGACGCCGCCGATGACCCCGAGACCGCCGGCGTTCGACACCGCCGCCACGAGGTCGCGAGTCGCCACCGGCGAAGAGCCGCCGGCGACCGGCCCCATGCCGGCGAGGATCACCGGGTACTCGATGCCCAGGAAGTCGCACAGCGGAGTACGGAGGATCGGTCTGGTCATGGTGGTGTCCCTCGCGGAAGCGAATGCCGAACTCTATTCGGTGGGCACGGGTGGCAAGCCGGGGTGGCGGATGACGATTCGCATCAACCGCCTACGGTTTCTCGATCGGTGCCTGCTCAGGCTGTTCGGGTGCCAGTTCCGGCGGCTGCGGGTCGCTATCCGGCGGCGGGCCCGTGGTGCTGCGCAGGATCTGAAGGTCCGACCAATCCCAGACTCGCTCCGGGTGGTTGGTGATCCGCCGTGGCCAGCGGTTCCAGGACCGCGTCGCGTCGACCGTCGCACCCCGGATCGCGGCGAAGGCGCTCCACGACCCGGCGACCAGCAACGCTCCGACGATGGCTATCCGCCAGCGCTTGCCTGTCGCGGGCAGCGCGGAGAACACCGGAAACAGCAGCAGGGTGAGGAAAGGAAACAGCTCGGCGAGCAGTCGTGGTCCGTACGAGCCGCCGCCCCACCACACCTCGAAGCTCGCGACCAGCATCCAGGTGCTGGCGCAGAACAGCGCCGCCACCAGCAACAGATCGTCCTCGGGCGAGCGCCTCCGAAATGCCCGCCATGCGCCCCACAGCGAGAACACGAACAGCGGGCAGAACACGAGCAAGCCGCGGTTGGGGCTCACCAGCAGACCGGCAGTGGCCTCGAGCCAGCCACCGGTCGAGCCCTTGCCCAGGTGCTCGAGGTAGTACGGCGGCAGC
>JAQBHE010000002.1:0-14425 GCA_032128015.1 Holophagae bacterium | reverse complement strand
CGCGGCGGCCAACCTCGATCCACGGGCATTTGCTCCAGGGATCGCTGCCCTGCGGTCGCTCGGACGCGGCGAAGATCCCGGCGCGCCGCCGCCCGAGTCGTGGCCGGACTGGCTCTCGGAGTCGGTGCGGCAGCCGGCCGCCGGGGCAGCTGCGGGAGACCCGACCTGGGTCGCCATCCACCTCCGGCTGCCTCCTGGAGCTTGGCCAACGGGTCCGCCAGCGTCGCTGCTATTGGCGCTGGAGGTGGCGGCGCCGGGAGTGCAGGTGGCGTCGGCGGGAGCCGTCGGCGGCGAGCTCGAGGCGCTCGCGCGTGAGGATCTCGGTCGTCTCGCGGTGCTCGCCTGGGTCGCGGTGACGGTGGTGGTGTCGCTGTCCTTGCGCGGTCGTTTGGCGGCGATCGGGTTGTCCCTGCTGCCGGTCAGTCTCGGGACGATCTGGACTCTCGGCCTGTGGGGATGGATCGATGGCTCGCTCGATCTTCTGCAGCTGACGCTGGTGCCGATCGTTCTCGGCATCGGCATCGACGACGGTTTGCACGCGGTGCACGGAGCGAATCGCGCGGGGGGAGCGGTGTCTGGACTGACCGCGTCGGTTCTGGCCTCGGGAAGAGCGATGGCTCTGACCACGGTCACCACTTGCTTCGGCTTCGGCAGCCTGGCTCTATCGAGCCTGCCGAGTCTGCGTCGCGGTGGATTGACCATCGGCATCGGCGTCGCGCTGTGCCTCGTGGCGACCTGGTGCGTCCTGCCGGCGGTGCAGCGGTTGTTCGCTGCGGCTGGTGATGAGCCTGCGCCGTAGGAATCGTGTCGCTTCATTCATGACATCGAGGACCCATCGCCGGCGGATCGCACCAGCAGCGCCGTGACCCCTCCGGGGGCGGCGGCCGACCTTGGGCGGCCGACGGTCGAGCGGCAACAGCCCGTTGGCCCGTCGCGGGCCGAGAAGAGAAAAGACCAACACTCAGCCGCCTGATGGCGACCTGGTGCGTCCTGCCGGCGGCCCAGGCACGGACGGTTGGGCGCGTCGGCTCCATTTTTGTTATGCAGCCTCCGGCGCATGCCTGGCTCGTGGAACCACTGCAAGAAGGTGAACTGCCATTGCGAGGAACCAGGCGAAATAGACTCCAAACGAGATGCGCTGGGCAAGCCCCGGTCGGTGCGCGAGAACTGGCAACGCCGGGGCAAGAATGCTCAGGGCAAACCCAGCGACACATGCTACGGCGAGAATGATGCTGACTCCTCTTGCCCGTCGCCATACTGGATTCCGCTTGACCCGACCAACGACCAGGAATGCCGCAATCGTCCACGGAACACCAGAGACAATGGTCATCACAACATGACCGACGGTAAACGGCGACTGCATGAACGGTGAACCCTCGCGCATCTCCGCGGGAATCACACCAGTACCGGCAAATCCCACGCCCGACACAACAAGCAACCAGTAAACGGTGGTTGCGCGCCCCGAGACCTCGATCGCCCTGCCCAGGCCAGCCCCACAGATGGCCAGCAGCAGACCAGGAGTGATGAACCCGATCAGATTCCAGGCCAAGGCGTGAGGTGCGCCGAAAGCGCCCAGCTCACTGATCGCCTTGTGGGAGTGGGAATAGCCCGGGTAGGCGGCTGCAAAACCGAACAACGCCGTCCAGAACATCACGACTGCCGCAATGCCGGCTACCGCCGCCACTCTTTCAGTCATCAGTCATCACCTCGATCTCGCGTCAGAATAACGCTCGGGTTCAGCGGCGGCGCGCAGCGCCGTCCGCTGCAACCGGTTGCTAGCCGCTTCCTCCATCGCCACGTCTCGTTTCTTGTACTTCAGCGCACCTCAATTCGTTTGTATGCATCATCCAACCGATTCATTCGGTGCCAGTCGGTGACGCGCTCATACGCCTGCGCGAGCGCGAGGATTCGATGCTCGGACAGCGGCGGACCGGAGACAAGAAGGCCGATGGGGAGGCCAGACTGCGAGAAGCCGCATGGCAGGGAGATGGAAGGCATCCCGCCGAGGCTGAACGCGAACGTGCACGCGGGCAGCGCGAAGGGGTCGGTGGCCTCCCGTATGGTAGGTGGCAGTATCGGCAGCGTCGGCAGCACCACCAAGTCGACGCGCGAGAAAGAGTTGTGGACCATGGCGCGATGTCGCTCGAGGCTCTCACGCAGGCGTCCGGACTCCGCGTCCAAGATCCCTTTTCCGTCGAGGATGGTGGCGCGGGTTCGCGGGTCGTACAGCTCCGGTGTCTGCGCGAGATGCGGGGCGTGGAAAGCGTACGCTTCGGCGTCGATCAGGCGTCCCAGTTCCTCCGGCATGGGCAGCTCGGCCTCGCTGACATCGGCGATCAGCGTCCGGATCACGCCGATCGCTGCGTCTACGGCCACCTGGACCGCCTCTTCCACGGGTACGTCGTCGCACAGACTGCGCGGGTTCCGGAGGATGCCGACGCGCAGGCGCGAGATGGACGGTGGAGCCTCCGGATCATAGTCGGCCGCCAACTGATGATCCGTCATCGCGCGGAACATCAACGCTGTGTCCGTCACGGTGCGGCACATCGGGCCGACACAGTCGAAGGAGGTCGAGACGGGGACGACGCCCCGCGTGCTGACGATGCCGAAGGTCGGCCTCAATCCCACAATCCCGCAGCAGGCGGCGGGGATTCGGATCGAGCCGCCGGTGTCGGTTCCTACGGCTCCGAAGCAAAGCGACGCGGCAACCGCGGCACCGCACCCGCCCGAGGAGCCGCCGGCCACACGCTCGAGGTCCCAGGGATTGTGTACGGGGCCGAAACCGCTGATCGCCGAGGTCGTGCCTTGCGCGAACTCGTGCATGTTGAGCTTCCCGAGAAGCACCGCGCCCGCAGCCCTAAGCCGCAGGACTACTTCGGCGTCCTCGGTGGGCACGCGGTCCCGAAAGACCGCGCTCGCTGCCGTCGTGCGTACGCCGGCAGTGTCGACGTTGTCTTTCAACGCGATGGGAATGCCGTGGAGCGGGCCGCGCCAGTGCCCCCTTGCGATCTCGGCCTCGGCCGTGCGCGCTTCGGCCAACGCGCCTTCTGCGGTCACTGTGATGAACGAATTGAGATGTGGGTCGAGGCGAGCAATTCGCTCGAGACAAGCGCGCGTCAGCTCAACCGGCGACAGCGACCGCGCTCGCACTGCTCGAGTTGCGTCCAGGAGGTTGAGCCGTGCAGGGTCGCTGGCAACTGCACTCATGGGAACGGGGCGGGTCGAACACCCCAGTTGTCCCAGGACGGCCGCGCTGGTGCCCGCCGCGACACCGGCAAGGAAGCGCCGACGCGAAGGGCGCCATGAGCTCATTCGCTGAAAAGTGGAGTCATTGGGCATGGGCCTGTTCGAAGACCTCGCCGTGGAGTTCGTTCCGAAGATCAACTTCGCCTGTCGCACCATCACTGAACCGTAGCCAGAGCACGAAGTCGGCCACCAACCGCGCTTCCTCGACATAGGGGATCATCTGCTACTCCAGGGGCCTTATCGGAGGAACCGACCGGCCCTCGGCGGCGAGATCCCAAGCCTCGGCCAGTTCCTCACGGTGTAGGTCCAACACTCTCGGACGTGCGACAGCGCGCGCATTGGGAAGAACCCCTCAACTTCGCCAGAATCGATGAACACGCGAACCCGGTACTCGCCGTATCGGGCATGGAAGTGCGGCGGTGGGTGGTCACGATGGTACATCGCGATCACGATGCCGAGGAAGCGAAAGATCTCGGGCACATCGGGATTCTACCAGCGGCACGTCACACCCCTCGGGCGCGGTTCCTGCCCGCCTCACGTCTTGCGGGTGAGCTGCGGCGATGCGGAGGCCGCGCAAGCGGCCGAGCTTCGCCGTCAGCTCGACTCGCTTGGTTGGGCATCCGCCTCAGGCCCCTTTCTGTTGAAGCGTAAGTACTGAACGACGATCCAGATGGGGAATCCGACGACGACCGTGCGGAACACCACCAAGAATGCTGGCGCCCAGAAGCCGATCGGCTGCAGCGGGGCCTCTCTTCCGTATGCCGCCCAGACTTCGACTACAGGTAGCAGATCGATGGTGTGCCAGTAGTAGAACTCTGTAATCAGCTCGGAAAGCGGTGATGCTGACTCCGAGCTGCCGTCGTATTCGAACACTCCACGTGCCTCGAGCGCTGTCGAGACACCAGCTGCTCCCACGTTTGCCAAAAGTATGAAGGCAGCGACCAGTGCCGCCTGCGTAGAGCTGGCGTAGCGCTCCAGAAGGCCGGCGTCTTCGGCGGTGTTCTTCTGGACAAGGACCCACTTCCTCATCCAGTCTGGTGAGTCCGGTCCCATAGCTCGCCACGCGGCAACGCAGTACATTAGCACCATAAGAAGCAGGAGCGACCCGATTGCCAGAGCCAGTGCCCAATGCGTCGCCAAAGCGGCTGCGACCCAGCCTCTAGTTTTGAGCGCCATCGCGCCAAAGAACGAGAAGATCATCACAAAGCTAACGGCGCTTCCAATCCAATCGCCTACTCGCTCACGCATCACGTTCTACTCCTAGGATGCACAACTACTGATTGAGCTGCCAACCCCATTGAGCTTCGCCGACCGCCACACTCGCGCAGCACGCAGATACGCAATCCCGCCCGGCGCTGCCGCGGCGGCGGCAAGCGGCCGGTAGAATGCGGACGTGGCCCAGCTCAGTGGTCATTTAATAGATGCGCGCTATCTGGCTGCGGTATGCCGTCGGTGGCCTGGTCCGGATCATACATCCCTACTCCGGAGGCACCAGAGGCCAGTCGAGGGGGCTGACGGACGCCAGGAACGCCGAGATTCGTCTCGCAGCTATGGATAGCTCTGACGAGTCACTCCGGGCTCGTCATCCCTGAGCTCGGGGGGTCGGGCTCTTCAACGAACAATCCAAGCACCGCCTCGACGATCACCACCGCGGGCTCTGCCGCCGTCGCGACCGCGATCTCGACCATGGTCAACGGCCCGGCCCGGCCCACCATCGCGACCGTAGCGTGTAGGGCGACTCCGACCGGCACGACTGGACTCCGAAACACAGCACGGCGGATCGTCACGAGATAGCCGCGGTCGGGAGGGTCGGCTCCGGCGTCGGCGCGGTCGAGCGCCGCTAGCAGTGCGGCGGCTTGAGCGCCCAGCTCCAGGCCGAGGACCGAGGCCGCGACGCCACCCGCTGCGGTCGCGGCTTGTTCCGAGATCCGACCCAGGCAGGTTCCGCCGTCGGCGGTTCGAGACACCACGGTCTCGACGAATCGAAATGGCGGCCGATGGGGCAGGCAGCGGTCGAGGTCCCAGCGGTTCGGAAGGCTCTCCGGACCGCGCGGTTCAGCCACCGATTCGCTTGAGCCGTTTCTGCGCGGCCGAGTAGTTCTTCGAGGTGGAGGGCACCTGGCCAAACGCCTCCGAGGCCTTCGGCGCATCGTCGAGGCGACGGTCGTAGATCTGGCCGGCTTCCCACCATGCGTCGAGCTTGGTGTTCGGGAACTGCTCGGCGAGCTTGGTGTAGGCCTCCACCGCGAGGTCGTAGCGCTTGAGGTCGGCGTACATCTCGCCGAGGGCCCACAGTGCTCCCTCGGCCGCAGCATCGGTCGGGTATTCGTCGGCTAGACGACGGTGGGTGACGAGCAGCGCTGGCACCGGGATTCCCAGCGTTTCGTCGCGGACCACCAGCTTGCGGTCACTCTCGAGGCCCGCTTTCTTCACCAACGCGCGGGGCGCCCACTCGCTGTTCGGGAAGGAGTCGGGTACTTGCCAGAACAGGTCGCGGGCTAGCTGCTCCTTGCCGCTCACCTTCGACGCGACGGTGAGCTCGGCGAGTCGGAAGATCGCCTCGGCTGTGCGCGGGTCGCTCGCGAAACGGCTGCGAATCTCGACCAGAGCCGCCTTCGCTTCCTCGAGCCGGCCTTCGCGCTCGTGGCCGAGCGCAACCAGGAGGTAGGCGTCGAGGAGCAACGGACTTGTGGGATGGTCAGCAATCAGTTTGCCGAGGTCTTCGAGTGCCGGTCCGATGAGGCCCGCTTCGAGCTTGTCCCGCGCCACCTTGAGATCGCTGGGAAGGGTATCGCTGGCAAGGGTGTTGTCGACCTTGGGTCGGGCCGGTGCCGGGCCGGGAGCTGCTGCCGAAGCTGTTGTCGTAGCGGGTGTCGTTGCAGGCTTCGCCGCCGGTGCGATGGGGGTCGCAGGTCTCGGCTTGGCGACACCCGGCGTTGGCGCGGGTGCGGGGGTCCCGTTTGCCGTGGCCGGCACGCCAACGGTCTGCTGGTCGGGCTCGAGCTGTGCGGTGTCCGCACCGACCGCCGGTGTCTCACCGAACGGGCCCCCGGCGAGCGGGCTCTCGATGAGCCGGTACTCGTTGACCGGATCCTCGGTGGTCGCCGGAGCGTTGGTTCGGCTGCGGGTGGAGAGCCAGACGCCGAGAAGGACCGCCACCGCGATGACGGCGCCCGCGGCTGCGAGCGCGGCCCGGCGTCTGGGCGAACGACCGGTCCAGAACTTCTGGGTCGAGCGCCGAAGAATCTTCGAGGTCGAGCGCGACAGACCGCGCAGATCTTGCACGACCCCGAACCGGAGGTCGTTCTCGAGCGCCGAGACCGAGGTCAGCAACTGATCGACCGAAGGGTAGCGGTCAGCGGGATCGGTGGCGAGACAACGCAGCACGATGGGATCGAGCGCCGACGGCGCCTCGGTATTCAGCTGACTCGGCAGGCTGAACCGTCCCACCGGCACCCGACCGGTGAGCATCTCGTAGAGCACCACCCCCGCCGAGTAGATGTCGGCACGCTGATCGACCGCGCCCATGTCGACGGCCTGCTCGGGAGCCATGTAGTGCATCGTCCCCATGCTCACCTCGGCGGTGGACAGGGTGCCGACGCGTAGCGAGATCGACTCGACGCGGCTGATCCCGAAGTCGGCCAGCTTGACCACTCCCAGGTCGTCGGACACCAGGACGTTGCGGGGGTTGAGATCGCGATGAACGATGCCCTTGCGATGGGCGGCCTGGAGTCCGCGGCAGATCATCTTGAAGACCGTGATCGTCTCGGGCAGAGACAATCGGCGCGCGCTCAGAACCGCCGACAGCGAGGTGCCGGCGACGTACTCCATGACGAAGAAAAAGCGATCTGCGTCATGACCCCGATCGATGATGTTGACCACGTTCGGATGGTTGAGCAGGGCAATCGCCTGGGCTTCACGGTCGAAGCGCTCGACCCGCTCGGGATCGCTCGCAAGCTCAGGAGGTAGGACCTTGAGCGCGACGATCCGATTCAGGGACGGCTGGACCGCCTTGTAGACCTGGCCCATTGCGCCCTTGCCGAGGGTCTCGAGAATGTCGTAGCCGCCGATGCGAGAGGGCTCTTGCGATGTCATGGGCGGCTTGGCTCCAGGGCGGTGAAATGACAGAGGGGCTTCGGCTCCGGTCAGTGGTCGAGCTCGAAGACCAGCACATCTTCGCCGATCTCGATCTTGTCGAGGTCGGCCAGACGGCATTTTTCAACGCGGGTGCCGTTCACCTTGGTGCCGAAGTGGCTGCCGAGATCGCGGAGGTGATAGCCGTCGCTGTGGCGCTCGATCCGGACGTGCTCCTTCGAGACCTGGGGCGCCGCCAACTTCAGGTCGCTTTCCTCGAGACGGCCGACGGTCACCGTGGCTTCGGTGATCTCCAAGGTGCAACCGCGATCGGGTCCGCGGCTGACGAACAGGCGGGCGCCCGGGCTCGGTGCCGGTCGCTCGGCTTTGGCAGGCAGCAACGATTCGAGTGGGGTGCCCCGAGTCTCGATCTCGAGCGTCCGGATCGGGAACGGAATCGTGATCCCCCGGCGCCGGAACTCTTCCCAGATCTCGCAGCGCGCCTGGCTCGCGATCCGCGGGGCCTCGCCGATGTCCTCGATCCACAGGCGCAGCTCGTAGGTGATGGCGCTGTCGTCGAAGGAGATCACGTAGACCATGGGTGAGGGCTTCTCCAGCACGCCTTCGACTCGGGTGGCGACATCGAGCAATGCCTGTTCCACTCGGTAGGGCGGGGTTCGATAGTGCGCGCCGACGTGGACTCGCTCGAGGTGCAGCGGATGCGGGTAGTAGTAGTTCAGGATCTCTTGATCGGCGATCTTGCCGTTCGGCACGACCAAGTTGTCGTTGTCGCGAGTTCGCAGATGGGTGGTCCGCCAGGTGATCCCGACCACTCGTCCTTCGATGTCTCCGAACTTCACCCAGTCGTTGATCCGAAACGGCCGCTCGAGCGCGATCACCAAACCGGCGAAGAAGTTGCCAAGGATCGGCTGGAGAGCAAGACCGAGGACCAAGGAAGTCACAGCGCTGGTGGTCAGGAGCGCGGTCACCGGCAGCCCTGGCCAGGCCATCTTCAAGATCGCGAAAGCGGCGATCAGGTAGGACGCCCACAGCGTCACTGCGGGCAGCATCGGCGGCAGCCGCAGGCCGCGACGAGTGTGGAGGTGGAAGTCGAAAAAGTAGAGGGCCGCGATCCGCAGGGTTGCCAGGGTGATCGCGAACACCGCGGCCCAGGTGGTCCAGGTGTGGAGGGAGTCGAGTCCCTCGACGCGGAACAAGCTGGTAACCGTGAGGGCAGCGGCCAAGGCTCCGGCTTGCAGCGCCAGGGACAGCTGGCCGATCAAGCGCACGCGGCGGCCGAGCCAGCCAGACAGCCAGCTGAGGGCGACGAACACCGCGAGGCCGCTTGCGAGTGCGAGTGCGAGCTGCATGAGATCCTTTCAGAACCTGCCGCGTCCAGGCTTCTGCCGCGCCCGCGGTGGCGGGGACTCGCCGATCCGAGGGCTGGTCAAAAAGCGTGGGCGGAGTCTATTCGCCGCTCGGAGTGTCGCCAAGTCGCCGCGGTCTCTCCCACGACCGCCACCCGTCGTCGCAGCGCGCCGCGGTGCGGGCGCGACGGGCGACCGCGTCGACCAGGTCGCAGCGTCAGCCGACGCTGCTCTGGGCTCCCATGGGCGATGCAACCCCTTGAAGATGTTGAGGATAGGAAGGCGCAGGAGGCCGCTGGATGGGCCGACATGGGTTACAATGGAGCTAGGCCCGCCCGCGGGATGGACCGTCGACAATCCGATGCCAACCCAGGACCTCGAGGCCGCGGCTCTAGAGGTCGCGCTACTGCGCCAGGCGGTCGAAGCGCTCGAGGTGGGAGTGACGATCACCGGTATCGACGGCCGGATTCTGTTCACGAACCGCACCGACGCCGAGATGCACGGCTACGCGCCTGCCGAGCTCGTGGGTCAGGACGTCGGCGTCCTGGGCCCGGAAGGCAGTCGCCAGCCGCTGGGACGCGACCAGCTAGATCGCCTCGACCGCTGGCGCCGCCGCACCCACAACCGCCGTCGTGACGGCTCGCTGTTTCCGGTGGAACTGGTCTCCGAGCCGACCCGCGACGAAGCGGGAGCACCGCTGGGAATCGTCACCAGTTGCCGCGATCTCACGGAGGTCGAGCGCACCGAGACCGAGCTTCATTTCAGCCGCCAGGGCTATGAGCTCGCCGCTTCGGGAATTCGCGACGGCCTGTGGGATCTGGATGCGGTCTCCGGCTTCGTCACCTACTCGGCGCGCTTGCGGTCGTTGTTGGGCTGCCGCGGCGAGCCTCGGGGCGAACAGCTCGAGGGGCTGTTCGAGCGAATCCATGTCGCGGATCGAGAGCGGGTCCGCCGGGCCGTCCAGAGCTACTTGAGCCGCCAGGCTCCCCGGTTCGAGGCCGAGCTGCGGGTGCACCACACCGACGGTTCTTATCGCTGGATGCGCGCGCAGGGGATCGCCGCGTGGGTTGGCGAGCAAGCGCACCGGATGGTCGGATCGCTCACCGATGTCACCGAGCTCAAGGTCGTCGATCCACTGACCGGCCTGCGCAACCGCTCGAGCCTGATGGACCTGCTGGCTCACGCCATCGATCGCGCTCAACGTAAGCCGCCGCCAGCGCTGGCCCTGCTGTTCCTCGACATCGACCGGTTCAAGGTGGTCAACGACAGCCTCGGTCACCTGATCGGCGACCAGCTATTGGCCCAGCTCTCGCACCGCCTGCTCACTTGCCTACGAGCCTCCGACACCCTGGCGCGGTACGGCGGGGACGAGTTCGCGATCGTGATCGAGGACATCGCCAGCGAGGCCGACGCGATGGTGGTGGCCGAGCGCATCTACCAGAAGCTCGGGCGTCCGATCGAGGTCGAAGGGCGCAGCCTGCACGTTACGGTCAGTATCGGCGTGGTGTTCCATCGCGGAGGCGTGGCCCAGCCAGAAGACCTGCTGCGCGACGCCGATCTGGCGATGTACCGCGCCAAGGCGCTGGGTCGCGGGCGGCTCGAGGTCTTCGAGGAGCGGCTCCGCCACGAGGCAGAGGCGCTCCTCGAGATCGAGACCGACCTGCGTTCGGCGGTGGCGGCGGGCGAGGGTTTCCGGCCGGTCTACCAACCGATCTACGACCTCGAACTGGGCTCGATCACGGGGTTCGAGGCGCTGATGCGCTGGCAGCACCCGCGCCGCGGTCAGCTCGACCCCGCCCAGTTCTTGCAGGTTGCCGAGGAGACCGGTTTGATCGTGCCCCTCGGCATGCAGGTGATCGAAGAAGCTTGCCGCCAGATGAAGGAGTGGCACGACCAGGAGCCGGGCGCGGCTGGCCTCGATCTGGCGGTCAATCTGTCGGCTCGCCAGCTGGTCGAGCCGGAACTCGCGCAGGATCTGCTCGAAGTGGTCAGACGCAGCGGTCTCGATCCGCGGCGGCTGGTGCTCGACATCGCCGAGACCACGATCCTGTCGCTCACCGAAGAGGTAGTGGCGAGGGTGGTCAAGCTTCGCGACCATGGCGTTCGCATTCACCTCGACGACTTCGGCGCCGGTTACTCGTCGCTCCGCTATCTGCTGCACTACCCGCTGGACGGACTGAAGATCGCGGGATCGTTCGTCCATCAACTCGGGCCGGAAGGGAAAGGGATCGAGCTGGTTCGCGCTCTGATCGGCTTGGGGGTTGGGCGCTCGATCTCGGTGGTGGCGGAAGGGATCGAAGAAGCCGGACAGGTCACGACCCTGCGCGATCTGGGTTGTCGGCTGGGCCAAGGCTACCGGCTGTCAGAGCCGGTGGACCGGGCGGCCGCGACGGCGCTGATCCGCGGCGGGGTCACGCCAGACTCCGACGGTTCGACGGGGGGTCAAGAGCCGCCGTAGAGGTGGCGGAACTTCGCGGCGGCCTCGATCCCGGCGCACAGAAAGACCCGGTCGGCGGCGGCGAAGCGAAAGTCGGCGCCGATCGGGACCTCGAGGTGACCCTCGCGCTCGACCGCCACCACCGAGCCGCCGGTAGCCTCGCGCAGCCGGGCCTCGCGGGGCGTCTGTCCGGCTAGGCCGGGCGCCTCGAGGCGCACCAGCCGCAGTCGGCCGTCGACCGCGACCGACTCTTCGTCGAGGATGTGCCGGCTGAGGATCTGGGCAGACACCCGGCTCAAGGCGAGCGCGAAATCGGCGCCCGAACGGTAGAGCTTGTTGAGGTTGTCGGCGTCGTTGACCCGCACCAGGATCGGCGCTTCGGGCGCCAGGTCGCGGACGATGACGGTGGCGAACAGCGCCGCCGGGTCGGTGTCGAGAGCCACGATCACCGCCCGCGCATTCTTGACCCCGGCACGCTCCAGCACCGGCGGGTCGAGGGCGTCGCCGACGAGGTCGACGCCCGGTCCCGGCGTGCGGTCGATGACCACACAGGTCTCGTCGGCGTCGCGCAGCAGCTGGGCCACTTTGCGGCCGACCTCGCCAGCGCCGCAGACCACGTAGCTATCGCGGCCGGCCATCGAGACCGTCCCCTCGCACAGGGTCTCGAGCTCAGCGAGAGCGCGCTCGCTACCGGCGACCACCAGCACCGCCTGGGACTCGATGACCAGGTCGGCGGTGGGCAGGGTGTGGAGCCGGCCGCCCGCCCACTGGCCGAGCACGGCCGCCCCGGTCCGCTCGCCGATTGCCGCCGCGCCCAGGGTGAGCCCGGCGAGCGTGCTCGAGGGACGCACCCGGAACTCTTCGACCCGCAAGCGGTCGCCGAGCAGGGTGAGGCCACCGACCGCGGGCGAGATCCGGCGGCTTGCTTGGGCGGCGAGCGCGGCGCCGAGGGCGTGGCGGGGGGTGAAGACGACGTTGGCGCCAGCGAGGTTGAGCGGCCGCCGGTGCAGCGGGTTCTCGGCCATCGCGATGACCGTGCCAGTGAATCCCGCCTGGCGCACCGTGACCGTCAGCGAGGCGTTCTGGTCGTCGGAGCCGTTGGCGACGATCGCCCGCGCGGTCTGGAAGTGCGCGCGATCGAGCACGCCGTCGTCGAGCTCTCCGAACACCACCCGGTGACCGTGCTCGAGCAGCCGCCGGGCGACGGTCTCGTCTTCCTCCACCACCACGCTCTCGATGCCGCGCTCCTCGAGCTCGGACAAGGTGGCGGCGACCGCGGGACCGAAGCGGTAGAAGAGCACGTGGTCCGAAAGCGCCGGCGCGCGGGTCGGCAGCCGGCGTTCGAAACGCTCTTCGAGAAACGGGATCAGGTAGACCGGCACCACCAGAAAGACGAAGAACACCCCCGACCACTGGACGATCGCGACGTAGATCGACATCAGCGGGCTGTGCCACCCGTAGTCGGCGCCGTAGCCGGTGGTGGTCAGGGTTTCGCTCGCCCACTCGAAGGACTGGAGGAAGGTCCGCGGGTCGTGCTCGACGTGGGTCATCCCGAGCATGTACAAGAACGCGATCACCGGCACCGCCACCGGCACGATCGCGATCAACAGGAACAGGCGTCGCTCCGATCGGGTCATCCGCGAGCTCGCGAACCGGTCAAGGGACCCGGGGAGGCGCGGTTCCGAACGCGAACAGGGCGCCGTCGGTGCGGATGTACAGCCGGCCGTCAGCGATCGCCGGAGTCGCGACGACCTGGGCGTCGAGGTCGTTGACCGCGAGTGGTTCGAGGCCGCCGGTCGCCGCGAGGACCGCGACCTTGCCGGAGCGACCGATCAAGAACAGCTTGCCGTCGCCCGCCACCGGCGAGGCGTAGAAGCTGTCGACCACGCCGTCGATCCGGCCCTGGTGGAGCACCCGTCCCGAGTCCGGGTCGAAGGTGGTGGCGATGCCGCGATCGTTGATCATGGTGAGAACATTGCGATAGACGATCGGTGACGGCAGCTGCGGCACCTTCTCGTAGTAACGCCAACGCACATGGGTGTCGGTGAGATCGCCGCGCTCCGCCGCTCTCGGCAGGCGCACCGCCATCACGTTGTTGCGGGATTCCAAGGCGGCCCGAAAGTAGCTCCACTCGCGATCGTCGAGGGTGCCGTCGGCGTCGAGGTCGGTGAACGAGAGCCACTCTCGCGCCAGCTCGTCGACCAACTCGGTGGCGGCGAGCCGACCGTCGCCGTTGGTGTCACCGGTCTCGAGGGCGGTTGCGAAGTCGGGAGTCTCGACCTGTTGCCCGGGGTCGTTGAACTGCGAGCCGTAGCCGTTGATGTACAGCGAACCGTCGGCGATCGCGGGCGTCGACTTCATCTCGAACGACAACCCGCGAACCCACCACAGCTTGGCTCCGGAGAGGGAGTAGGCGGTGAGCAGGAATGATCCCGGAACGACGATCTGGGGCTCGCCGCCGGCGGGCTGGTAGAGCACCGGTGTCGAGTGTCCGCTCTTGGCCTCCGGACGGTCGACCCGCCATCGCAGCGCGCCGGTCTTGCGGTCGGCCGCGAGCAGGTACGAGCCGGTCTGCTGGTCGACGACGAGGACCACCAGATCGCCGGCCAGAATCGGCGACGCGCCGATGCCGTAGATGTTGTCGAACGGCCCGAGCGCCAGGCGCCAGGACTCGTTGCCACTCTCGTCGTAGGCGAGCAGGCCGAAGTCGCCAAAGAACACGAACACCGAACGGCCATCGGTCACCGGCGACGGCGACGCCGGGCCGTTGCGGTTGTCGAGCGCCTGACGGCGAGGACGAGGCGCCTCGCGCCGCCAGACCTCAGCACCGGTGGCGCGGTCGAGGGCGATGGTGAGCAAGCGGTCGCCCTCTGCGGCGGTGACGAAGATCCGGTGTTCGCCGATCACCGGCGAAGAATGGCCGGGCGGCAGCGCGGTCTTCCAGATCACCGCGCTCTCGGGACCGAAGTGCAGCGGCAGCGCGTTGCCGTCTTGCCAACCCTGGCCGTTGGGTCCGCGAAACCCCTGCCATTCGCTGGCACTGGCGACGGTACTGGCGATGCTGGACGCTGCCAGTGCCACGGCGAGGCCGAAACCAAGAACGCGGGGTGGTGGCGGGTGATGCGACATGTTCAGGCCTCTCGGTCGTGCTTGTCAGGGCGGCTCATGCTAGCCTCCAAAGTCGCTGAATAACACACTCTCCGGCCCTGGCTCCTCCTACCGACTCCCAACTCCAGCCCGGCCCGCGAACGATCGAAAAGGAGTTTCTCCGAGGATGATCTCCCACCGTTCTGTAGATCTC
>JAQBHE010000001.1:0-5211 GCA_032128015.1 Holophagae bacterium | reverse complement strand
GCCCTGATCCTGCACCGACCAGCGGCCAAACTAGAACCCGGCGACACTCCGGGCGATCGATCGGCTCAGATTGCCGACGAACCGAGCAGCCAGAGCAGCACCAATCCCAGCGCGAGCCGGTAGACCACAAAGACCATCAGGCTGCGCCGGCGGACCCAGGCAAGCAGCCAGGCGATCACCGCATAGCCGGTCACTGCCGACACCAGGATCACCAATCCGAGATCCAAGATCTGGGCCGCGGCAACCGGCTGCGAGAACAGCCGAACGCCATCGGCGAGCGCGGCCATCACACCGACTGGCAGCGCCAGCAGAAACGAGATCCGCGCCGCGGTCTCGCGGTCGAAGCCGGCAAACAGCCCCGCGGTCATGGTGACCCCGGACCGCGAGGTCCCGGGGATCAGCGCTAACGCCTGGGCGGCGCCAATGACGATGGCGTCTCGCAGCCGCAGGCTGGCGGTTCCGCGTCGCCGACCGAACCACGGCAGGCGCTCGGACAGCGGCCCGGCGCAGAGATCGGCAACACCCAGCAGCAGGCCGAAGCCGATCAAGGTCACCGCGATCAGCCGCGGGTCGCGGCCGTCACTGGCGACGTAGTCGCGGAGCCACCAGCCGGCCGCGGCGATCGGCAACGAGGCGAGCAGCATCCAGATCAGCGCGCGCTCGTCGGCGCGCACCGGGGTTCTTCCGCGTCCGCGTGCGCTGATGACACCGGCGAGCCCGCGGAGGTCGGTGCGGAAATACCAAGCAACGGCGATCAAGGTGCCGGTGTTGGCGGCAATGTCGGTGACCAGGCCTTGGTC
Organism: Holophagae bacterium; assembly: GCA_032128015.1. Classification (GTDB taxonomy): domain Bacteria; phylum Acidobacteriota; class Thermoanaerobaculia; order Multivoradales; family Multivoraceae; genus JAQBHE01. The sequence continues at coordinate 4,411 of JAQBHE010000001.1, read as the reverse complement.
CGCCCAGCCGAAGAGCCGCGGCACCAGGATCAGGTGCGCCGACGAGCTGATCGGCAGGAACTCGGTGACACCCTGGACCAGTCCGAGGACGACACTCTGGTACCACGACACGGCGGGCGAGTCTTCCACACTTCGCCCGAAAGCCCCTGGCGAGCATGGTATCGTCGGCGCCGGCCGATGCTGCTGCGCTCCCCCGAGAGACTCCCTCACCCCCATCCCACTCACCCACCCGCCGACCCTGCGCCTTACCGGCGCGCCCCTCGACTGTCCGTGATGACCATTGACGTCCAGCCTCGCGGTCCCAGCAAGCCCGTGGTATCCGAGCCCCGGCGCCTCTTGGCGCGTCTGCAGGGAGCCGAGCCCGGCCCGACCCTGGTGTGTATCGGCTCGCTCCACGGCAACGAGCCGGCCGGGTATTGGGCCCTCGAACGGGTGATCGCGACGCTCGAGGCAGCGCGTCGCGACACCGGCTTCGAGCTCGTGCGCGGCTGCTTCATGGCGCTCGCCGGCAACCTTCAGGCGCTGCGCGAGGGGCGCCGGTATCTCGACCATGATCTCAACCGTGGCTGGCTCCCCGAGCGAATCGAGGAGCTGCAGCGCCGCGCACCGCGCACCGCCGAGGAGCGCGAAGTGATCGAGCTCGTCGAGTGCGCCAACCGCGCTCGCAACGAGGCGCGCGGTCCGCTGGTGCTGCTCGACCTGCACAGCACCTCGGGAGACAGCCCGCCGTTCGTCAACGTCGCCGACCGACTCGCCTACCGGAGCTTCGCCCGGCACTTCCAAAGCCCGGTGGTGCTCGGGATCGACGACTATCTCAACGGTACGCTGCTCGAGTGGTTCGATCGCAGCGGATTCCTCGGCGTGGTGTTCGAGGGCGGTCGCCACGACGCGCCGGCGTCGATCGACCACAACGAGGCCGCGGTCTGGATCGCACTCGACCGATTGGGACTGCTCGGACGCGACGCCGCGCGCCACCCGATGCTCGGCGAACCCCTCGAGCGCGCCCCGGCATTGCTGCGCGCCGCCAGCCGGGGTCTACCGCGGATGCTCGAGATCCAGCACCGGTACGAGATCGCGAACGGCACCCCGTTTCGCATGGCGCCAGGATTCAAGAGCTTCCAACCCTTGAAAGCCAACACCCTGCTCGCCTACGAGGCCGGACGCGAGGTGCGAGCGGGCAGCCGCGGCCGGCTGCTGATGCCGTTGTACCAACCTCAGGGCGACGACGGTTTCTTCGTCATGCGCACCTATAGCGCGAGCCGGCGGATCCTGTCTTGGCTCGCTCGTCGCTCGGGCCTGGCGTCCGTACTGCGCTGGCTGCCGGGCATCACCGGCGTTGCCGACGAACCGGGGACGCTCGCCGTCGAGAACCGCTGGCGCCGCGGCGCCTCCCAGACTCTGCTTCGCTTATTCGGCTACCACGCGGTGTCCACGGACGCTGGACGGTGGCGCCTTCGCCAAAGAATCTAAACCCGCCCCACTCCCAAAGAAAAGCCCGCCATGAAAACCATGAGAACCACGAATTCCCACGCCACCCTCCTGGTCGCCACCGTTCTCTTGCTGTCGCTGGCCGTCCCCGGCTGCGGCAACGGCGCCACGGCTGCTGCCTCGAACGAAGGCGCAAGCGGCGCGGCGAAGCTCGACCAGCCGAAGGCGCGCGGCAGCTACGCCATCGGCGTCAACATCGGACGCAGCCTGAAGCACGACAGCATCGAGATCGACATCGATGCCTTGGTCGCCGGGTTGCGTGATGCGAGCGAGACCGAAACCACCCAGCTGACCGACGCCGAGATGGCGGAGGCGATGAGCACCATCCAGAGCCAGGCCGCGGAAATCAAACGGGGGAAGATGAGCGTCGCTTCGACCCAGAACCGCGAAGAGGGCCAGAAGTACCTGGCAGCCAACGCCGCCAAGGAAGGCGTGGTGACCACCACCAGCGGCCTCCAGTACCGGGTCGTCCGCCAAGGCGACGGCGCCAAGCCCACCGCCACCAGCCAGGTCAAGGTCCACTACCGAGGCACGACGATCGGCGGCGCCACCTTCGACGCCTCCTACGATCGCGGTGAGCCGGTGGTGTTCCCGGTCAATCAGGTGATCGCGGGATGGACCGAGGCACTGCAGCTGATGACCGTCGGCTCCGAGTGGCAGCTGGTGATCCCGGCGAATCTCGCCTACGGCCTGCAACCGCCTCCGGGAGCCAAGTTCGGGCCCGACTCTGTGCTGTTGTTCGATGTCGAGTTGCTGGAGATCGTGAAGTAGCCGAACAGGCTCCCCGAGGGAGTCATCCCTCCGGGTCGCGAGTGAAACGGTAGCCGACCCCGCGGACGGTGTGGAAGTGGCGCGGCGCCTCGGGGTCGCGCTCGAAGCGGCGACGCAGCCGGAGGATGAAGTTGTCGATGGTGCGGCTCGACGGGAACTGTTCGTAGCCCCAGACCCGATCGAGAATGTCGTCGCGCGACACCACCTCCCCCGCGCGCTCTGCCAGCAGCTTGAGGATCATCGCCTCTTTGTGGGTGAGCTCTTGTGGCTCACCCTGGGCGTTGGTGCCGCGGTAAGAAGCCAGGTCGACCCGGTTGCCCTCGAACTCGACGACTGTCACGGCCACGCCGTTCGTGTCGTAGCCAGCGTTGCGCGAACGGCGGAGGATCGCGCCCACTCGCAGCAGCAGCTCTTCGAGATGGAACGGCTTGGTCAGGTAGTCGTCGCCTCCCGAGCGCAGTCCGCGGATGCGGTCGCGCGCCTCGCCGCGCGCGGTCAAGAACAGCACCGGCGTCGCGACCCCGGCAGCCCGCGCCTGTTCGCACACCGTGAAGCCGTCGAGTTCCGGCAGCATGACGTCGAGCACTACCAGGTCATGAGTCCCGCGGACCATCGTGGAGAGCGCTGCGACGCCGTCGCCGACCACCGCCACCTTGCAGCCCTCGGCCTCGAGGTTGGCGGCGATGCCGGCGGCGAGGTGCGGTTCGTCCTCGACCACCAGGACCCGCGCTCCGCGCAGCGGCGCGCGCGCTTCGGCGTCGCGCACCAGCTCTTGCGCGCGGCGGCCGGTCATCGCCGCGGCCAGCGCGCCACAAAGTGCGCGCCGTGTCCAGGCCCGGTGCTCACCGCGGTCACCGTGCCACCCTCTAGCTCGAGCAGGCGCGCCACCAGGTAGAGCCCCAGACCGGTGCCGGTCGAGCGCCGGCGTAGCTCGTCGCCCGGGCGGTAGAACTTGTCGAACAAACGGCGCGCCTCGGCAGGATCGAAACCGACGCCGGTATCACGCACCACCAGCTCGATCCAGCCGTCGACCGCCGACCCTTCGACCACCACCTCGCCGCCGCCAGCCGTCGCCTTCCAGGCGTTCTCGACCAGGTTGCGCACGATCGTGGCGGTCGCCACCGGGTCGGCCAGGATCTCGAGGTCAGGGGGCACCCGGTTAGCGATTCGCTGCGGTCCTGTCGACGGCGCGCCGCCGACCAAGGCCTGCGCTTCATCGACCACCTTCCCGAGGTCCACCGGTTCGCAGGCCAGCTCGACCCTTCCCGCGTCGAGCCGCGACGACTCGAGGAGCTTGCCGACCAACGACTCGAGCCGTCCCACGTCGGTGAGCGAACGACCGAGCCAACGCAGCTGCTCGTCGCGGTCGAAGGTCCTCGCCACCAGGGTCTCGGTGTGGAGTCGCAGGCTGGCGAGCGGGCTCTTGAGCTCGTGTGACGCCGCCGCCAAGAAGTTCTCCTGGCGGCGACGCAGATCGGCTTCTTGGCGCAGCACCCGCCACAGCACCGCCATACCGGCGCCGAGCACCACCAAGAAGAACCCACCCTCCCAGAGGTAGCGGTTGCGCCGGCGAGCGCGCTCGCGGTCGAGTCTCTCCCGGACCTCGGGACGCAGCCGGACATCGCCGCCGGAGACCTCGAGATCGCGGTGACGGCGGGCGATCTCATCCGGGTCGGAGCCGCCCGCAATCAGCTCGGCGACCGCCGCGCGCTCGCGCTCGAGCCCCGCGAGCACCCGTCGCTCGGACTCGAGGACGAAGGCGTTCTGGTCGATCAGCCACCACAGCACTTGCGCGAACGACACCGCAAGCAGGAACAGGAACCCGACTTGGAACCGACGAACCCTGGCGACCCTTTCGGCCATCGACCGCAGCCCTCACTCCTCCCAGAAAAAGCGCGCGCGTGGCCGCGGGTGACTGCCAACCTCGTCGCCGGTCATCGCGTCGTAGAGCCGGCCGTTGATCATCGTGTAGAGCACCGACTCGGAGTCGCGCAGATTGGCGAGCGGGTCACGCTCGAGGACGATCAGGTCGGCGAGCTTGCCGGCCTCGAGCGACCCGACGTCGCGATCGAGACCGAGGTAGCGCGCGCCCTGGATGGTCGCCGCGCGCAGCGCCTGGTGCGCCGTCATCCCACCCTGCTCGAGCATCCAG